>JAISLW010000033.1 GCA_031277105.1 Planctomycetaceae bacterium
GCAATGGAGTTTATGATACCAATAAATTTAATAATTCATAAAGCCTAAAATATGTTTATTTTAGATGTGTAAAATATAAAAAATTATTGATGGTATAAACCGTAATGCGGCGTTTCGGCGAAACGCCGCCTACCTGGACAAATGAGTTTTTAGAACTTGCCTTTAGAGACGCCCCAATGAATTTTTTTAGAGTCAAGTTGGACAAATTTAGTTGACAATTCTGAAATCAAAATCTTTAATTCTGAATTTTAAATTTAACAAACTATCTTGTGCCTGCGTTGTTGCAATGTACAATATTTGTTTTCCGTATTTGATTTTAATTTTTTTTGGAATTTGGTTACAATAAATTTTCAAAGTGTCAACGATTATATTTGGTTTTATTTCGATGTTATTGAGCGCTTCGTTTAGTGGGGCGGAGACGGCGTTTTATCGTACTCCTCGATTACGTTTGAAGCTTGATGCGATTTCCGGCGACCGGACTGCGCGTAAATTATTATGGTTTATAAACCGTCCTGGCATATTCGTATCAACGTTGCTCGTCGGCAATAATATTGCCAATTATTCTATTTCGACGGCGACAGTTCTTATAGTCGGTTTTCTCCTGCCCAATACGCACGGACTCTGGATAGAAATTAGCGCAACGATAATTGTTGCGCCGTTTTTATTCGTTTATTGCGAAATGTTTCCCAAATATCTCGGTTTGTATGCGCCGAATAAATTTCTCCGCTTACTTTCCAATTTGATGTTTTTCTTTACGATTTTATTTTTGCCCTTGACGCTATTACTTTGGGGGATCAATCAACTCGTAACAAAATTACTAGGCGGTCAACAAAACGAAATCAGACTCACACTCGGACGCGCAGAACTTTCGCAAATATTAGACGAAGGACATAATACCGGAATTTTATTCGAAGCGCAACGTAAACTTGCCAATAATATTTTTTTCGGATCAAAAATTACTATCGACAATTACGTCTTGCCCAAATCAAATTACCCCTTAATCACAAGCAACCTTAAACCGGCAAAAGTTATCGAAATTGCAAAAAATTATAATCTGATAGAAACGCCGGTTTACGCCGACGAAAATTTTCAAAAAAACGAATTAGATACCTTGACCGGAAAACCATTAAATGAAAATTTCAACGAATTACCAATTGGATTTGTACGACTAATCGACCTCGAAATAACAAACCGAAATCTAATGGACGAACAAACAAAACAACTCGCACAACTATTACAAACAGAATTGCCAATACGAAGCATGGTCGAATTATCATCGCGATATTCTGTCTTGACGGCGCTAATTTTAATGCAAACTCTAAATTGCCCCTTCGGATGCATAATTGATGAGAAACGAGCAAATATAGGTTTTATACATATAAATACGCTACAAAATTTACTCCTCAAAACAGAAAAATTGTAATTCAGAATTATACGTTTCGTACTTGTAATTCAACGATTACAAAACATATACAGCTCGTACTTGAAATTCAGTGATTTAAAAGCGTAAAAGCCTGCCGTCCGAAAGCTAGGCAGGCGAAGGTAAACGCAAACTCAAGTATGAACAGTTTAAAAGCCCGCCGTCCGAAACTAACAAACGACAGTAAACACAAATTCAATCGCTAACAGTTTAGAAAATACGATCCGCAGATTACGCAGATTTGACGGATTTTTTTAGAGGATAATTTTTGTAACAAAAAATCCAATCCGTTTAACCTACGTAATCTGCGAGTCTGTATCATTCAGAAATTACAAAGCCGATTTTACGATTTTTACAAAAGGCTCAACTTTCAACGAAGCGCCTCCTACAAGCGCTCCATCGACGTTTGGTTTTGCTAAAATTTCTTTTGCGTTTTCATCGTTTACGCTTCCGCCGTACTGTATTCTGACAGATTCCGCGATGTCCTTGCCGTATTTTTTTTCGATTAAATTTCTGATAAAAAGATGCACTTCTTCCGCTTGATCCGGCGTTGCGACTTTGCCAGTTCCAATAGCCCAAACCGGCTCATACGCAATAACGCATTTTTTCATATCAGCCGCCGCAACATTGACAAAAGCGCTCTCAATTTGCGATTTTATAACCAATTCCGTCGTCCCCGCTTCACGCTCCGCCAGCAATTCGCCGACGCAAACGATAGGCGTTAGACCGCTTGCCAAAACTGCCTGCGTTTTCAAATTGACGTCTTCATTCGTCTCATTCAAAATATGACGCCGCTCGCTATGACCCAATATCACATACTTAACGCCAACGTCAATCAACATTCCCGTACTAACCTCGCCCGTAAAAGCGCCCTTCTCCCTATAATAAACATTCTGAGCGCCGACTCCAATATTAGAATCACTCAACGATTTCGCAACCTGTTGAACATAAACGCTAGACGGGCAAACTGCAATATCTACCGCCTTCACGTCTCTAAGCTGCTCCTTCAATTTACCAACTAACTCAAGAGCCTCAACAAGAAGAAGATTCATCTTCCAATTACCGGCAATAAAAATTCTACGCGACACTATAAATTCCTCCAATAAAAATTACTCACGAATCTAACAAATTTTTCCACACAACAAAACTCATACCGCACAGAAAAATATAATCCGTGATAAGTTCAAAAAACAAACAAATTCAATACGACCAAAATTTCGACCATATCGAAAAACTTCACAATATTGTAATCGCTTTAAATCGCATTGAAAACAGGGAGCAAAAGAATAAAGACTAGAGATAGTTTTTTTGTAACCATCCACGGAGGTCTGTTTAGCAAAATACATATTGACAACTTCTAATAACCAGTTTTTTATTTAACCACCGAGAACACAGAGTTCACAGAGAAAAAAATTTTTTCAAAAATTATTTTATATCAACGTCAATTATAATATTCAATAACATTTTGATTGCAATTAAAATTTTCCTCTGTGTTCTCTGTGTCCTCTGTGGTTAATTAAAATAAATTTGTGGTTTTTAGAAGTTACCCATTTAGAACGACGTATTTACTTCGTCGCCGCTTGCGGAGCCGATGGCTTGCCAAGTACCTAATCTTATGTCATTGTTTATAAATCTTACGCTTCCGTCGCCGATAGCTGCGTTTACGCCGTTTGCGTGATAACTTCTTGCCGAAACTCTGATTTGCGTGCCGTTTGTTTCTAAATTTCCATGACTTGGCATTTCCGGTTTATTGTAATTACAATAACATCTATCTACCGTCGATGTATTTGGTCCGGCTTCTGTTGTGTAGAACGAGCAATTTGTATCAATTGGCGTTCCCCTCAAATCGCCAGAACTATCCGGCGCTTGCTTCAACTCTGACCAAAACATCGTGTTCGACAATCCGTCTGTAATTGAATTGAGGTCGTACCAAATATTCGGCGCAAATGGCGCTTTGCCAAACCATGCAACGCCGCCGACAGATAAAATATACGGTTTACTCGGCGGCGAATTAAGATAATTAAACGCACGGTCATTGCCAAAATTAACAACATAATTCCCACGCGCATAACCGCCATGTACATCGGCATAACCGCCAACACGATCACTCGGACAAGAATAAAATTCCAGCGCCGCATTAGTAGGACCGGATTTATCGGCAACACAATTCGGCGCCTGAAAAGAGCTGTGACTGAAATCATACGCTTGCAAAAGCGACGTTTGTTCAAGAAACGCCCAAAGCGGCGGCAACCACGTATGACGTATTGCGGCGTTTGGGTTAGAACTTTGATCATACGGAATTGGTAATCCGCTTGAAGCCCACCAACTCGGATTGTTGTATTTGTAAACTTGACCGTAAGGATACATCGTGTTGTTTGCGTCGGAGTAATTGTGTAAAGCGAGAATATGTTGCCGTAAATTATTTGAGCAAGCCATTCGTCTGGACGCTTCACGCGCCGCTTGAATTGCCGGCAAAAGGATAGCAATTAAAACCCCAATAATCGCTATCACAACCAAAAGCTCAACAAGCGTAAACGCAAGTTGATTTCTATTCATTTTGAATTTATTTGAAATTCGATTTTTCATTGTAAAGGTTCCTTTCATAAAAAGTAACCGTTCACAGAAATTTGTTTATTAACTATGTTTTGGCAATTTTTGAGGGACAAGTGATACATGAGGGACAAGTGGGACAAGTGGGACAATTTTTTTTTGTAACAAAAAATTGTTGTCTAGTTTTCTAAAAAACTACTTTCTATTTCCTACTTCCTACTCACTATTCCTTATTCCCTCCCCTCTAAAATCTATCGCTTAAATTTCCGTAAACAGTTACCATAAAAAAATGGTAAAAATTGTAATTATTCAGTAAACGCAATTGTTAAATTATTCTTACTTGCATTTGCGTCTGTATTCGCCAGCCGTCCAAAAACTAGGCAGGCGAAGGTAAACGCAAATTAAAATAAGAGCAGTTTAAAAAACTACTGAATAGTTATTAAAAATGTCAACATGAATATCTCTAAAAAATATGTAACCGTTTACTGAAGTTTTTTTATTAAATTACGTTTTGGCAATTTTTGAGGGACTGCGGAAATGAGGAACAATTTTTTTGTAACAAAAAACTGTTATCTAGTTTTTTAAAAAACTACTCCCTATCCCCTACTCTCTAACCCCTAAAAATCTAGCGCTTAAATTTTCGTGAACGGGTACAAATTATTTTGGTATGCGTTTTTTATGTGCGGCGCCGTTTAGCAAAATATATTTTTCGAGATACTTTACGGTGAATTTGAAATATCGTTACGATAATTCAAATTCAAATTCAAATTCAAATTTACTCCGGTTTAATTTCAAATGCCAAAGTGTTGTCGCCTGATTTTTTGACTTCCGCTCTCAACGGCGAGTCGCTTGCGTATTTTGGCGGTACGATGAATTTTGGCTTCGGTTCTTTTGTCTGTTCAAATCCGTCAACAATAATTTTTGTTGAATTTTTTGGATTGCCGTTTTCATCAACGTCGTCAAATAATTCGCCGCTGATATTGACTTTGCATTCGCCGAAAGGAACATTGGCAACAAACTTGCCTAGAACGATTTTGCCTCCTCCGTCGTATCCGTCCGCAACAGGCACAAATTGAATCGTACCTCTGCTAAGCGGTTGACCGTTGATCGTAACCGTCCCTGATACTTTGGCATAACGCCGCGAATCGCTATTACAACCGGCGCAAACAACCGATACGCCCAACACAATTAACATCACAACACAAACTAATTTTTTCATCTTTTGTAAACTTTCTTTTAAGTTTTTTTGTTAAGGTTTCTAAACACAATTGAAATACATTACCGCATGGAAACGTATCGCAAAAAACGATAAACTAAATTTGATCAGATTTTTTGTTACAATAAATCTTGACCAAAAAAATTTCTGCATCAACGAAAATCAAAACGAAACACTTTCTTTTCCTTCTGTTGATCCGGCGGCTTGCCAAATAGTCAGAGCAATACTATTGTTGACAAACCGCACAACCGCATCGCCCATTGCTACATTGACTCCGCCGGTGTGATTACTTCTTGCCGACAACGTAACGCGCGTGCCGTTAGTTTCCGGCGCAGTCGTACTGTACGTTGGCATCGTCGAAGAATTAAACTTACACCAGCATCGATCCGGCGTACTCGTATTCGGTCCCGCAAGCGTCGTAAAAAAAGAAGCGTTAGTATCAAAAGGTGTTCCGCGTAAATCCTCAACGTCATTCGGCGGCATCAAAACTTCCGAAAAGAACATAGTATTTGACATGCCGTCGCGGATTTCACTGATTGAGTACCAGATGTTCGGCGCAAACGGAGCGCCTAACCAAGTATTCGCTTCCGCCGTAGGTTTAGAAGGCGGACGTTGCGTGTAATCAAAAGCGTGCGATCTGCCAAAATTAACGACATAATTGCCGCGTGAATAGTAATAAGGATGTGGCGGATGCGGATCGCCCCAAATTATCCCGACATAACCGTTGCCGCGATCACTTGGACAAAAATAAAACTTTAACATTGCATTGGCGGGACCTTCTCTGGATTCTGTACTGTTAGGTTCACTGAAGAAATGCTGGTTAAAATCATAAGCGGAAAATAAAGAAGTCTGCTCAAGAAAGGGCCAAAGCGGCGGCAACCACGTATGACGCGTTATAGGCATTTTCGGATTCCACCAACTAGGCGTGCCATATCTCCAGGTTTGTCCGTAAGGAAGTTTGGTTTTATTTACGTCGGCGTAGTTGTGAACGGCGAGAATATGTTGTCGTATATTATTCGAGCAAGACATTCGCCGCGCCGCTTCACGGGCGGCTTGAACAGCAGGCAAAAGCAATGCGATCAATATGCCAATAATCGCTATCACCACCAAAAGCTCAACAAGCGTAAAACCAAAAAGTAAACCAAGAAAATTAGGTTTGGAAGAGTTACAAAAAGAATTATCGTTACAAAAAATCGGATTTTCAGGCAAATTTCCGAGTTTATATAATCGACCCCCCCCCCCCCCCTTGCCTATTTTAACATTTGCCGTAAAGTCAATATTCATATTAACTTCGGCACACAACAGATCAGACATACAATTTGTCGTTTTCATCATTCTACTCCTTTCCAATTAAAGGTTAAGTAAATTTTAGTAAAATTTATTGCGATAAAAAATTTTTCGTTGTTAAACCCGAAAATTAACACGCAATAAACAACAAATTTAATCGCAAAAAAATCTAATTCGCAAAAAACATTTTCGCAAAAATTAAAAACTAGATTCTTCACAACTAAACCAAAAAACATTTTCGTTACAAAAATTCAGAATCAAAAAAATTGATTCCTAATTTTTTAAAACGGGTTGTCAGTATAAATCAATTCGTCAAACAACACAATACCAATCTCCCAGCAATTTCCAAGAATTTTTTGTAGTATTTCACGGAAATTTGTTTGGTAATTTTTGAGGGACAAGTGGGACAATTTTTTTTGTAACAAAAATGAGAATCGCAACCGTATCGGTTGAAGGATCGCAGCTGATATACTGCGATCCTGCTGACGATTTTTTAACTAATGGGCGTCTCTAAAAATTCATTTGTCTAGGTAGGCGGCTAAAAAAAATAAATACTGTGGCGAAACACCTCCTACCTTTTTACAAAAAAATGAATTTTTAGAGACGCCCGATTCGTTTGCACGGGCGGAATTATAATAAAAAAATATTAAGAAATTATTAAGATTGTATTAAGATTTGATTAAGTTTTGATTAAGATTTCGTTAAGATTTTATTTTTTTGTAACTCCGCTCGAATAAACAAATTACAAAAAAATAAATTTCAGATTTTAGATTTTAAAGGTTAAAAATAGGTAATCGTTCACGAAATTTTAGAATGGTAGAGTTGTAGGTGATAGGGTGTAGGGGATAGATTTATTGTAACAATAGGGCGTCTCTAAAAATTCATTTGTTCATGTAGGCGGCTAAAAAATTAAACACTGTGCCGAAACGCCGCATTACGGTTTATATCATCAATAAATTTTTATACATTACACGTCTAAAATAAACATATTTTAGGCTTTATGAACTATTGAAATTTATTGGTAGCATAAACTCCATTGCGGCGTTTCGGCGAAACGCTGCCTACCTAAACAAATGAATTTTTAGAGATGCCCTATTTTTTAACTAATTTTGAATTGCGCAATGATGTTAGAATCTTGGAATGAACGAACAGTCTAGCGCAATTACCCACAATCCTAATAACAAAATTAAAATTAAACCAGCCCAGCTTAGAATTGCTTGTACGATGATATTTGGCGGTCTTCTGAAAATTCCTTCATAAATTAAAAACACGACATGACCTCCATCAAGAGGCGGCATCGGTAATAAATTTACGACCGCTAAATTTGCGCCGATAATACACAAGAACAATAAATACGCCCCATTGCCGCGACTTACAAACGAATACGCAGATTGAACAACTAAAACCGGTCCTCCCAACGCTCGCGGCGAAACCGTCCCGTCATAAAACCGCTTCAACGTAACATAAACCGCAAGCGAATACTCAATCGTCTTGCTTACTCCAAGCACAAACGCTTCGCCTGTATTGTTCGCCTTTACCGCTTCCTTCATTTCCGACATCAATAATCCGCGATCAACACGGAAAAATTCGGCTGATTCATAAACTTCAACCGGAATCAATTCATTTGACCCATCCGGCTTGATTACCTCAAATTGAACCGATAACCGTTTCGACTCATCCGCTTTACCAACATCGCCCGAAACGTCGCCGTCCCCCGAAACGTCCGATTTCGTTCTCGCTAGTTGCAACATATAATCCAAAATATACGGCAACTCAACCCGCTCGCCAACATCTTGAAAAACAACGCCGTCGCTCTCAACATAACTAAACGAATTTTTATTAAGCAACGGCAAACTGTTTATTAACTTCACCGAAATTATTTTACTGCCAACAGGAATCTGCCGCGCCGAAGCCGACGCTCCCGATAAATAACCCGCAACAACCGGCTCAACTTCCCACGCCAAACCCAACGCCGTACTACCAAGCGGGTCTTGCATCGATAAAAGCGAAATTTGAGGAATTATCCGCACCGGCTGCAACCCAACTACCACCGTCTCAATCTTATCGCCAACCTTAACATCGCCATTAACATCACTACTAACGTCGCCTTTAACGTTGTCTTTAACGTCGCCGCTAACATCAGCGCCTTTGCCGTCAACCAAAACGTCCTTCACAACATCTTCCGAATTGCCTAAAATTGCAACATCAGATTCATTGTTTCTTTTAATTTTTAGCCTCACGCTTTTTTGTCCGGCATTTATTTTTTGCAAAACAATATAAGACAACTTCAACGGATCAAAATCTTCAACATCGTCTATGCCAACAATCACGTCGCCGGTCTTAATTCCTTTTTTCGCCGCGTCAGAATCAGGATGCACCGATACAATTTCGCCCATCCTAAACCGCACCCCCGTTTCACGAACCGGAATCGGCGGAATAGTAACAGTAATTTGTTTTGTATCAGCGGCTGTTTTTTTGTCGTCTTGCGTCGTTGTTGTAGGATTTGAAGCAGGCGTAACGTCCGAATTATCTGCGGTTTTATTTTTGGCAAAAGTCATTTCAACCGGACGCCCCCATTTCTCAAGCGACGCTTCAAGATAATTACCGTATCCCGTAATCGGCTTGCCGTCGATAGACGTTAAACTTAAACCGCCGCCTTCCAATTTCGCCAACGCCTCTTTGGAATAGAATTTTTTTGCATTGGAATCAACCGGATACTTTTTTACCTCTAACAAGTCAAGTTTTATACACGGATTTAATCCCATCATCGGGGCAATATCATTTGGACGTTTTCGAGGTTTAAACTTCTTGGTCAACGTTTGCGGCGTGCCGTCAACATTTCGTTCAATAACTAGATCAACGCCGTCGGCGCCGCCGACTACCGCCATGTTCACGTCCATAAATGCGCGGACGGCGTTGTTGTTTATCAATTTAATTCTGTCGCCTGTTTGCAATCCCGCTTCCCACGCCGGCGAACCTGGCATAACATTGCCAACAACCGGCGCCGTGTCATTTACGCCCACAAGATACGCCGCCATCGCACACGCAATCGCAAAAATAAAATTCATCACCACACCCGCAACAATTATCGCAAGACGCTGCGGAACACTCTTGGCAAGATAACTGTCCGGCGCAAAAATCGCTTCTTGCAGCTCTTCCGCCGAACGCGTTTCGGTTGACGCCGAAGTTGAAGTTGAAATATTTATTGAGATACTTATGGGTTTGTCGGGACCGCCGATGTTAATATTGGTTTGTTTAATTTCCGGCGTTTTTGCGGTTTGCGGTTCTTTTGCGTCTGTTTCAATATTATCTTGGGCGATTTGATTTTTTTGCAATTTTGCGCGTTCTAATTCGGCTTTCAATTCGCCTGGATTATCTTCTTGTCCGAGCATTTTGACGTAGCCGCCGAGCGGGAACATTCCTAAACCGTATTCGGTATCGCCCCATTTGAACTTAAAAAATTTCAGTCCCCAGAAATCGAACCAGATATAAAATTTTTCGCATCTTACGCCGCATAATCTGGCGACAATAAAATGTCCGAACTCGTGAACGATAATAAGCGCATTTATTCCGGCTATAACTAACAATACCTTTATTGTAACGTTAATTATCGTATCAAAAATAGTTGGTTGCGTTGCGATACCCAGCAGGGTTATTGCGAAATCCATTTTTCAGTCTCCTTTCTTGCCCATGTATCGAGTTGAAGTAATCTCGATAAAGTCGGGCGTTTTTCAAAATTGTGATTCTCCAAAACGGAGATACAAGCATTAACAATATTTTGGAACGGTAAACGTCCGTTTTG
This sequence comes from Planctomycetaceae bacterium, assembly GCA_031277105.1. Taxonomy (GTDB): domain Bacteria; phylum Planctomycetota; class Planctomycetia; order Pirellulales; family Thermoguttaceae; genus WRKP01. The sequence continues at coordinate 10,276 of JAISLW010000033.1, forward strand.
AAATGCGATTATTGCCGTTTCATTAGCGGCATTGACAACCGCGCCGGTCGTGCCTTCGCGTTCCGCAACAGCATAGCCGAGCGAAAGCGCCGGAAAACGTTCAAAATCCGGCGGATAAAATTCAAGCGATACGCTATCAGACCAGTCGATAGGACAAACCGGCGACGCAAAACGATTAGGATAATGTAACGCTAAACTAATAGGAATACGCATATCGGGACAACTTAATTGTGCAATTGTCGAACCGTCGATAAATTGTACCATTGAGTGTACGATTGATTGCGGATGAATTAGGACTTTTATTTTTTGCGGCTCGAAATCAAAAAAATGTCGCGCCTCGATTATTTCAAACGCTTTATTCATCATTGTTGCGGAGTCGATAGTAATTTTTTCGCCCATTTTCCAAGTCGGGTGATTTAGCGCATCATTGAGCGTAACATTTTTTAGTTGTTCTTTTGACCATGTTCGGAAGGGGCCGCCGCTTGCGGTCAACGTAATATTTTTGACAATATCTTTAGGATTAGGCGGTTTTAATTGCGTAATATTATGGGCGGTATTTTGCGTAATATTAGCGGGCGGGTTAATCAAATTGTTCGGGTAATTTTGTAATTGCCATGATTGCAAGGCTTGCCAGACGGCGCTATGTTCGCTATCGACGGGGATCAAGTTAGCGTTATTTTTTATTGCGATTTCTTTAATCATTGAGCCGCCGGAAACGAGTGATTCTTTATTTGCGAGCGCTACAATTTTTCCGGCTTCGAGCGCCGCCCATGTTGAGACTAATCCGGCGCAACCGCTGACTGCCGACAAGACGATATCTATTTCAGGATTTTGGACAAGAGTTGTTAGCGAATCGTGACCGTAGAGTATATTTATTTTGGATAAAATTCCATCGGGTAAATTTTGTAGCGGCGTTTTATCGGCGGTAGGGTCAGTTACGACGACCCATTGAGGCAAGTTCGGCGTATAGTTCTGCGAGTAATTTTGCGTATTATTTTGATTAGTGGAATTGTTCGGGTGTGATTGGGTTTGCGAATAAATTGCTAGTAATTGTTTTGCGAGTATATTTGTTTGTTTATTGACGGACAAGAGGACGGCTTCGAGGACGCCGTTTGACGTTGCGATAACATCGAGCGCATTTTGCCCAATGCTACCGCTTGATCCAAGTACGGCAATTTTACGTGTACAATGCGATTCAAACATGCTAAATAATTTAAACTGTTGGAAACTTCTAAAAACTACAAATTTATTTTTTTTAATCAAAGTAGAGACGCAATGTATTGCGTCTCGTACGATAGTTAGGCAGGCGAAGGCAACGCAGATTCAAGTCCGAACAGTTTAAAATTATTCTCTGTGAGGTCTGTGTTCTCGGCGTTTAAATAAAAAAAAGGTTGTTAGAAGTTCTTTGTTTATACAGCTCGTACTTGAATTTCATTGATTTAAAAGCGTCAAAGCCTGCCGTCCGAAATCTAGGCAGGCGAAGGTAAACGAAAACTCAAGTGCGAACAGTTTAAATATCTGAATTGTTGATTTTGCGAATCCTAAAAAAACGGGGCAATGATTATCTTTTATATTATGATTTGGTCAAGTACGGGTTGCGGGAATTGTTTATGAAGGATTATTTGACCGCAAGTTTTGCTTGCGATAATCGCTCTCGGAGATCAGTTTAAATTTTAGTAACCGTTCACGAAATTTTAAACTATTCGTACTTGAGTTTTCGTGTCCCTTCGACTGCCTAGATTTCGGACGGCAGGCTTTGACGCTTTTAAATCGCTGAATTTCAAGTACGAGCAGTATAGACGTGTAGAGTTTTAGACGATAGCGTGTAGGTAATAGATTTATTGTAACAATAAATGCCGGATCGCGGGCGTCTCGCCTGCATGCGGTTGACTCAACCGCCAATGAACGAGGTTTAATATCTGGGCGTCTCTAAAAATTCATTTCTGTCCC
>JAISLW010000062.1 GCA_031277105.1 Planctomycetaceae bacterium
ACAATTTTTGTTCACGACGACTGGCAAGTAATACTAACATTTGATTCCGCCAAAAATAAATTCTACGGATACTTTTGGGGAACAAGACAAGATGAGTTGCTCTGTTATGAGGATTACGATAATTACGTTGATAATTGGACATTAGGCGATCATCTCAATACAATTCGAGACGTAATAAAATCCGACGGCACAGTCGCCGCCCACCTAGAATACAACGCCTTCGGAAAATTAATCTCTGACATTAAAAATGACTTATTACTCTTTGGTTACACTGGAAAATTATTTGACAAAGCAAGCGATCTACAATGGAATATTAACCGTTGGTACGACTCAAATGCGGGACGATGGGTTAGTGAAGATCCGATTGGGTTTGATGAAACTGATACTAATTTAAACAGATATGTAACCAATACGCCAAACAACAAAAATGATATTTTAGGTCTTAAAACACAACAAGACATGGCTAATGAAGTTGTTTTGGAGTTTAATCGTTATATAAACACAATATATCGCCATACTTCAACATCAACAGATTTCAAGTATCCTGATGAATTTGGAATAAAAAGTCATGTTGCACGGCAAAGGTTAGTATTAGCACGTGTCGATTCATTTAACGATACTCCTCCTCCTATGATGCACGCATCTTTCAAAGTTATTCGGAATAATTTGACGGGAAATACAAAAAGTATATTAAAATATGATGCAACTATATTAGGTACACCAACTTCTGGTTCATCAATTGCTCATGAACTTACGCACGCATATCAATATTACAATGGTATTGTAACTTTTGCAAATTTAGGTAAAGAAAATGATGAAAGATTTGCGTTTGTTGCTGAATTTATTTACAGTGTTTCAAGAACAAGAGTTGGCGATTGGGAATTATCATTGTTTAAAGGTGTTGATTCATCTGGTAATCCAGTATCGCCATCAGATTTACCCACAAAATGGAAAGAACTTTGGAATGTTATACCTAATGACCTTACTATAGCACGAACAATTGCGTGGGATACAGGTTCAAGGACAGCAACGGATGCGGATTACTTATCAATAAGAACAGCATATAATTTAGGAGTATTTTGTGAAAAAGTTAGAAACTATAGTCTGCCTACTATTAGATCGCACGATTTAAATCCTAGTTGTTTTCAGTGTCCATCTAGTTTACCAGCTGCTTTTAAGTAATAAAAGGTCAAGTACAAGCGAAAAGGGCGCACTCAAGTGTACACGAGTGCGCCCTTTTCGCTTGCACTTGACCAATAAAATAGTATTTTAGTAATACAATACAAATTTGTTATTATAGATATGCGTTCAAAAAAATTTTTAATTTTTTTATTTTGTTTAATTATTTTAGTAATAATAGTAGTAAAGCTTATACTATTATCAGAAGAACATAAACCGACCGTTCGTCCTAATTCTGGAGTTGTAATTTCAGTCAATAAAATGAGTTCTATCGGATTTGCTATTCTACATTATTGTTCTTCAAAAAAACATTTTCCTTTTTCAGATGAATGCGATTTGGTAAGTTGGCGAGCATTAATACTTCCAATTCTTGAAAATGACGAATATGATAAATTAGTAAAAATGGGATACTCGCCAGACAAGTCATGGAAGTCGAATGAGAATGCGAAAGCAAGAGAATATTTTATAGTTCCTTATTGTTTGTCTTTTGTAAATCGTAAAAATAAGAATACAGTAATCGTTGCAATACGATCTGAACGAGGTATTTTTTATAATAACAATGAAATATCATTGGAAAATTCAACTGATTTTGATTACCTTGATAATACTCTTATGCTTATAGAAGTAGCAGATTCAGGTATAAATTGGCTTGAACCGAGAGATATTACGGAAAAAGATTTGGGTACGATTCGCGGGTTACATAAAGTTGATGGTCAAGATTGTATTGTTATTGGTATGGCGAATGGTAGAGGTTATGTGCTTACACTTGAAAATTTTCGTCAGATATACCCAACGTTAATTACAATTGATCACAATAAAAAAATCATAAAAGAACAAAACGGTTCCATTACAACCATGAAAATCGCCCAATAAATATATTAGAGTTGATAAATTATAAATTGTAATTTTAATTGTTTTTTGTTTTTTAAGGATAAACGCTTTCATAGTATCTCAAAAACAAAATTATAAATAAAAAATATAAAGGTAATTTTATGTTATTTCATAAAGATTGTTTTTTTATAATGTTAATTATTTTTGTAATCGCAGGTCTTTCAAATTTTGCGATCACGCAAGATAGATCAGTCGTTCCGACATCCAATCCGCAAATTCAACAAATTGTTGATTTGAATACAGAATCTACTGCTGTATTAATAGATTGGCTCAACGAGACTTGGATTGGGGTAGATAATGACGCTATAAAATCGGTACAAATTCAATACGACGACTTCGGACAACTCGTTAAACAAACGCGTCTTGATTCCGGCAAACCAATTATCGTAACAAAAAATGACTTGCCATTATTCGCCTACACCGGAAAACTATTTGACAAAATAACCGATCTGCAATGGAATATTAACCGTTGGTATGACTCAAATGCTGGTAAATGGATAAGCGAAGATCCTATCGGGTTTATTGCTAATGATTTTAATTTTTATCGATATGTTAGAAATAGTTCGGTAATTCTTATTGATTCAACAGGGTTATAGGACTATGTACCGTTTTTTCAAACGAATCAATTAACAGAAGACGAATTGAAACCAGGTACATTATTTAAGTATAATCAAAATTGTAAATCAGGTGAAACAAAAAGACGCGAACCCAATCGAGACATTGTTACATGGCGAGAAGTAAAAATTGTTCCATTGGCAGTAATTGGCGCTGAATATAGTTATATGGGTATGTATAAGACTACATATATGTACAATGGCGATTTTACAATACAAAGAGCAATTATTAGTCCAGGGTATAGATGCTCATGTTGGTCTTTTCAACGTCGACCATCAATGAGCGCGTATGTTAATGTTGAACGCTATTATTTTATACGCGGCGATGAAGAATACGGTGAAATTAAGATTTCTTTCACAGGACAAAAATATAGATGTACAAATAGCGGCGTTTCAATTGGTGGTGTTCTTAATGTTATTAGCATAGCTATTACATTTTTGTAATATGTTAGTGGAATTTGTAGATTTAGTGTAATGTCTTAAATATAAAACAGTTAATGATGTAATTAAATCTCTAAAATTTAAGTATTATACTTTTTGTCGTTGAATTTACTGTTTGATAAAATTCACAAATACGTTTGCATTTAAAAACAAGCATACTCTTTAATCACATAAAAAAATATTTTCAAGTGCAAAAATATTTTTGTATAATCAGTTTTTTAATAAAATGTTAAAAATGCAAAAAACAACAACAATCCGTATCAAAAATGATAGTTCTAATGAAGTAATAAATAATGCACAGAATGGTTATGAGATTGAAATAAATTCGCGAAATAATAAAATGACTACGGTAACATTTATAAAAGTTATACTTTTTTATATTTTTTTTAATCGTACTTGGTCTAATAATTTTGTTGTTCTCTGTTGAATATTTTGCTGTAAATTATTATGTTCGTTCTGCTCAAAGAAGTGGTAGCGCTATTGTTGTATATTCTTGGAATCGCGGAATAATAGAAAAAACTATTCCACGTATTATTGAAAAACATAAGTCAATTTGTAATATTACGCAAAAGTTGAGTTATACGGATGTTGGTCTTTTAATTGTTAAAAATAATTTAGGGCTTACTTTACTTCATGTTATAGATGATGTTAATAATGATACCCGAATATTAATAGAAAATCATTATAAAGAAATGTTATTTGAGGACAAATTAGATGTAGAATTATCAGGTTATGAATCTTACATAACAAGGAGAATTGAAATATGTAAGAATAAAAAGGATCTTGACCGTTATAAATTTATTTTATTTGAAATCCAAAGACCTAAAGAAAAAAAATAAAAAACATTGTAAACTGTTCTTACTTTAATTTACGTTTACCGTTGTTTACCTAGATTTCGGGCGGCAGGCTTTTATGTTTTAACATCGCTGAATTTCAAGGACGAGCAGTCATAGTATGTTATGAATATTTTTTATTATATTAAATTCCATATAAAACAAACATTAATCAGATACTAATGAAAAAGAATATTAAAATTGTAATATTGTGTTGTATATTTTATTTATGTTGTATTTATGCGAATGGTCAAATATACGTGATACCGTCAAATAAATGTTCGGTTGTTATGGTTGATGTTTTTTCGCCTCGTTACTTTTTGGTCAAACATGATAAAAATATAGTTGCATGGAATATTGATACAGATACAAAAATGACTTTTCAAATTCCAGACGAACAAACAGACGAACAATATAGAACTATCATTCCTTATTTTAGCAATCAAAAATATGGAATGCTAACTTACAATAATAAAAATTCAATAATCTATGCGATTTACTCTGCTAATAATAACAAAAATACAAAAAATTTTGAATCTGACGAGCAATATTTTAATTATCACTTGTTAAGAGTTAATAACAAAAATTGTATTGCATTAGTAAAAAGAGATTTAACTTATGATATTAGGACTGTCGACGCGTGGCAAATTCTAAATAAGGGTAGTAAGAATGTTTTACGTGAACTGGTCAATATTGATTCTAGAGGGATTGCTATTGATCATCTTACGGAACGTTTTTATATTGAATCAATTATTTCTCCGCGCGAGGTTCATATTTGGGATTGTGTTAATAAAAAACGTATAACTTCATTTGATGGTTCGTGTGTTGGTATAAAAAATGCGGTTGATAATTCTGGCGAATATGGCGTCTTTTCTATGTTTATTGATTCTTTATCTTCACAAGGCAAATTAAAAAAAACATCAAACGTACAAATTATAAATCTACAGTCAGGTAAGATGCAATCGCAAATTATATATGATTCTCCTACGGGCGCTTGTTTTTCGCCGATTGATTCGCGTGTATTACTTCTTTGGAGTAATAGTAACAAAAATGCAATTATTTGGAAATCGCCTATGTTTTATGGCGTTGAGACTGGTGAAATTATGGCGAGATTAAAACTTCCATCGGACTATACAAAAAATCAACAAGATATAGACAATGATATAGTTTATGGTACTTTTTCATCAGATGGCAAAAAAATTGTATTTATTACGGAGGCTCTTAATGTGTATATTTATTCGGCAGCGACGGGTAAATATTTGAAAAATATATCAATATCGCCGCTTCTACCCAATGTTATAAAATATCAACAAATTAAACCTAATATTTTCAAACATCAAAAATTTTACAAGAGAACATCAACTACAAATAGCAACAAACTCAAATCGGTACAAATCAATGGTCAAGTGCAAGCGAAATTAGCTCGCGGATGTGCAAGTGAAATTAGCGCATAAGTACGTTAAATTTGTCGTTGGATGCATTATACTCTTTACACTTGAAATTGCGTTTTTTTGAAAATATGCGAAACATGTTTGTCCTTAAAAAAACAAGCGTATTCTGTAATCACATTGAAAACAAAAAATGCACTGTACAGTGAAAAGAGTATAATAAAAATTAAAACTCAAAAAACACACTTTTACCGTAACAATATGTATAAGCTATTTTGACGCACACAGTGACAAATAAAACGTCCTTATGTGAGACCTTTTTGCTTGCATTTACCTACTAACTCAATAAAATTCCAATAAGATTTAATGTATATGATGTTAAAATAAAGGTTTATGATTCATTAGGCGAATAAACTTTCCAGTCATCTGAATTAATATCAAATTCAAATTTTGCTTGTCTTTTTGCTTCTTCTATTTGATAAATGGCATGTATCACTAGTATAACCATTCAAAAAATGACAGGTCAAGTGCAAGCGAAATTAGCGCGCGGAAGTGTAAGCGAAATTAGCTCGTCTGTTGTCAAATAATTGTTTTTTATTTTATTGTTTGTTTGTTGTTTTTTAACCTTTAACCAACATAAAAAATTATGGGCGTCTCTAAAAATTCATTTGTCCAGGTAGGCGGCTAAAAAAATCAAACGAGTCCAACTCGGCGTCGCCCTTCGCAACATCGGGCAAGTACCAGCCAAGCGGCGGCGCTGTATAACGGATACGCCTTTTGCCGTCCATGCAACCGTACCCTTGAAGTATCAAATTTATCGTCCGCAATGGAGTTTATGATACCAATAAATTTTAATAATTCACAATGCCTAAAATATGTTTATTTTAGACGTGCAAAATATTAAAATTTATTGATATTGTAAACCGTAATGCGGCGTTTCGGCGTAGCGTTTAATTTTTTTAGCCGCCTACCTGGACAAATGAATTTTTAGAAATACCCATTAGAAGGTCTCATCGTCAAATTGAGTCTGTGAAAGTCTTATCTATGTAATTGAAAGCGAATATTCCTGCGAATAGTAATACAATTGCTAAAATCAGACACGATAAAATTGATAATGACGAAATTGCAAAATTATCCGTTCCGAAACACATGTAACGGAAAATTTCTATTGCCGGCACAAGCGGATTAAGCGAAAACCAGAATTGCCACCTTTCCGGCACCAACGAAAACGGAAAAAGAACTACCGAAGCATACATCCAAAGTTGCATAAAAAAAGGTAACGCCAACATAATATCTCGATACTTTGTCGTCAACGACGCCGCCAAAAGACCAAACCCAAACGCCAACACCGCAACATACAATACAAGCGCCGGAAAACAAAAAATAAACACCGTCGGAAATACCGAAACCCCACAAAAAAGAAAAATAATATAAAAAAATACCAAAAGCGTTAATTGAAGCACAAAACGCATCAAATTACTCGCTATCGCCGCTATCGGAATTACTAATCGCGGAAAATAAACCTTCTTAAATAATTCACGATTGTCAATAAAAGATTGCGACGTATGCAAAAAACAATACAAAAAATAATTCCACAACGTAATACCCGAAAGATAAAATAATAACTTAGGCACCCCCTCCGTCGCAATACCAACTATACCGCCAAAAACAACCGTAAAAACTATCGTCGTCAAAAAAGGTTGCAATAACCACCAAAACATGCCAAGAACCGTCTGCTTATAAAGCACCACAAAATCACGATAAACATAAAGCCAAATCAAATACCGATAACGCCACAACTCAAATATATCCACGCCAAAACCAGGACGCCGCATCTCAATAACAGTTATACGAGACCGCCCACTAACATCTTTAACTTGACCCGTTTGCCCAGACATTTTTTCGTTCAATATCTCTTGCATAAATTAGCCCGCCAATAACTCCTACAATTTTCACTAAAATTTTCGTAACCGTTCACATGATTTTAGAAGCATAGAATTTTAGAGGATAGGGTAAGGGATAGATTGTAACAATAAATATTTGTCCTACCTGCCCCGCTAGAAACAACATGTCAATACAACCTTAACCCTCATTGCGCCCTTAACGGGACGCTAAAAATTTATATCATTTTTTTCTACCAACATGTTGTCCCTAACAGGACAAATATTTATTGTTACGAAAATTGTCCCAATACCTCCTACACTCTATCCCCTAAAATCCAGCGCTGATCGCACTTGAGTTTTCGTTTACATTCGCCTGCCTAACTTGCGGACGGCAGGATTTGACGCTTTTAAATCGCTGAAATTCAATTCAAGTACGATCTGTATATACTTTGTAAATCAATGAATTTCAATTACAAGGATGGCATCTCTAAAAATTCAATTTTTTGTCAAAAAGGTAGGCGGCTAAAAAAATCAAACACCGTGCCGAAACGCCGCATTAGATATGAAATAATTATTAAACTTTAATATTTTTTAACATCTAAAATAAATATATTTTAGACATTGTAAAATATTAACATTTATTAGCGTCTTAATCTCTATTGCGGTCCAAAAAATAAACACAGCGGCGAAACGACCGCCTACCTTACAAATGAATTTTTAGAGATACCCATGAGTATAGGTAAACATAAAATATCTGTCAATAATTTCCTTACAAAACAAAAAAATCTTTTTAATCTGCACAATCTACAGATCGTTTTAAAAACAATCCACAGACCAAAGGAACGTAAGCGTCTTGCCTGCAATTGGCCGATAGGCAAACAAAAAATCGGTTGAGATATAACCTCGCACAACGGCGGTTGAGTACAACCGCATGCAGGCGAGACGCCCGCGATCCTGGAATGCAGGCGAGACGCCCGCGATCCTGGAATACAGGCGAGACGCCCGCGATCCTTCAGACGAATTTTTACAACAAAACTACTCCCTACTTCCTAACACCCAAAAAAATTGCTTAAATTTTTATGATCGGTTATGTTTTTTTTGTTATTATATTTTTTGCCGTAACTTAAAAAATAAATTTTTGACCGTTTAACTTCACGACTAATTGCTATGAACGGTAATCTTTTTATTATTGGCGATTGTGTGCGAATATTGTATTGCGTTAATCTGGACTGATTAAAAAAATGTATTATACTTATATGTTGTTAGCGTAATTTATTTTTACCCCAAACCAAAGAATTTATCGGTTTTTTATTATTTTTTTTAAAAAATGTCTTTACCCCAAAAAACGTTGGTTTCATCCGATTTTGAAACCTTAACAACTCAATTTTATTCGCTTGACGCTATATTTCGCAATTTTATTTCTATAATTGCGATTTATACTGCGCCGATTAAATATCAAGTTGTTCGTGAGATTTATTACTCGTTTGACAACCAAACAAACGACTTCAATACTATTCTCGAACAACTCAAAAATGACGGCTGGATCGAAATACACGATCGGTTAATTACTTGTCCAAAAGAATTACAAGAACCTATCGTCAAAATACTCGTCGATTCAAACGACTACGATAAATACGCCAGACAAATATATTCCAAATTATATCAAAACTTCAACAATATCGACGGAACAAAAACATACATACTCAACCGCCACGAATCCCTAAACGACTTCCTACGCGATTTCAGACACGCATTGCTACAACCAACAACAATAAACATCGAACAACTCCTAGATTACGCCTCTTCTCACAACAATAAAGAAAATAATAACATTAACCAACTAATAATAAATTATTGTACAAAAAATGAAACAAAATCTTTCTTTAACCAAACCGCCGCCAAAACACAAATAAAAATCTGCCAATTTATCCTCAATAACGCCGTCAATACATTAGACGAATCCCTCGATCCATTTTGGGATACTTGCATCCAAACTAGACTTAAACAAAATACAGAAAAAGACGCAGAAAAAAATTCAGAAAAAAAATCATGTCCAAATTTTGCATTCGATATTTTGTTGCTCGATTACGCATTTATTACCGCCAAATTAGACGATTCAAGATTAGACCTTATTAACGACGTATTTATTAAGTCGCTGCTTTCGGCGCATCGTTTATTCTTTGCCGGCAGCTACGAAACGTCATGCTTAAAGTATCGTTTAGCCCGTAAAATATTTTCTTCGCGAGTATCTTTTAAATTGCCTCTTCCGTATCTTTCGGGTATTTTTCATGCCTTGTCAGAATTGCGTGCGGGCAACCGGCAGATAGTTTCTAATATGCTAAAAAACGCCTTGACTGAATTTTATTCTTATACTGTTTCTGAATACGGCGGCAATTATTCCGGCAAATGGAAATCCGCTTGGATAGTAATAGAATCTATATCAAAAAGATTAGAAGGTAAACCGGAAAACATAAAAACGCCAAATTCAAAAAACGATAACAATACGCCAAAATGGATCGTCGCTCTGCTTTGCCATTACGAAAAAACTTGGTTCAAACTCGACGACGAAATCAAATACTCGTTTGTCTGCAACTCAAACAAAACCAACGTATTCAAATGGATAACAGCCGAATTTATCGACCTAACAAACGAAAATAATCTCCAAACAATAATCAACTCCGCTTTGTTGAAGAATTTTCGTACAAAAAATAACTCGGTATCATTGCGTAATCTTTTTTCGTATCGTACAAATTGGGAATTGACGCTTGATGCGTTGCAATCTGTATTGACGCTCAAGGGCGGCGGTAAAATTACGTCAAAAGAATCGGAAAATAAGAGCAGATTAGTTTGGCGTATAGACGTCGACGAGCATAATTTTGCGGAGTTTTATCCGTATGAGCAAACTTGGGATAAGAAGACGCAATCATGGACAAGCGACAAATCAATAGTGTTATCGCGGTTGTTTCGTTCTCAAAACAAACTAGATTATTTGACGCAACAAGACCGTGAAATATGCTCGGCGATTTATGTTAATACGACTACGCATAAGTCGCCTGAATATTATTTGACGGTTGATGTGGCGGAGAAATTTGTCGGTCATCCGCTTTTGTTTTTGTACGGCGATCCGGCGGTGCAAGTTGAACTTGTTCGCGGTCATGGCGAGATTTCGACGACGTATCAGAACGGTCGATTATTAGTTGCGTTTTCGCCGCCGCTGCAACCAAACAGCCGTTATTATTCTTTGCATCCGCAAGACGAAGAGAGTCGCGAGTTTTTTGTTATTCGCGAAGCGCCCGCTCGTTTTAAGGTTATTCGGTTGACTAAACAAGAAATGCAAATCCGCAAAATTCTAGGCGAAAACGGTCAAGTATTTCCGAAGGAAGCGGAGTTAGCGTTGACGGCTTGGATGAGTAATCTTGCGGGCGTGATTGACGTGAAGACTGATGCGAGCATCGGGTTTGGCAATATTCCTAGAACGGCGCCGAATACGACGTTGTATATTTATATTACGCCGCACGGCGAAGGGATTCAGGTAGAATTTTTTGTCAAACCGCTTGGAAACGATAGCGTAGCGCGTCGTCCGGGTATTGGTTCGGAGCGGATTATTGCTGAAGTTGACGGACAAAATTTGCAAACGTTGCGTAATCTTGCGAGCGAAATCGAACTGCAAAACAAATTCATTACGAAAATTACTTCTTTACAATCTGCCGCTTCTTTGTCAAAAGATAAATATATTTTTGACACGCCGTCTGAAGCATTAACTTTCTTATCCGAAGTAAAAGAACTTGAACGAATTCAGAATCCGGACTCAATTAACGTTACAAAAAAGCGGGATAAGAAAAAAAATCTGCCGGAAGGCGCAATCGATTTTGAAATATATTGGACGCAAGGTGAAAAATTCGTGGTTTCATCGACGGCGTCGTTTAACAATATGAATTTATCTTTTGCAACTACTAATGACTGGTTATCGGCGGAAGGTTCGATTTGTGTTGACGGTCAAAGTATTGAGTTGCGGCATATTTTGGACGTGCTGGATGATTTTGTGGATGATCGTTTTGTCAAATTGGACGAGCGGAATTTTCTTGTATTGACGAATGAGTTACGAAAGCGACTTGGCGAGTTGAAGCGGTTATCGTTGTTACAAGATGGAAAGATTCAGATGCATCAGTTAGTTGCGGCGGGGATGGATGATTTTTTTAGTTCTATTCCGACAATGGATCGCAATACGATTTGGCAAAATATTAAGGAGCGTATAGCGGAGTCGAATGATTATCGTGCGTTGTTGCCGGAGGGATTTATTGGCGAGTTGCGGGATTATCAGATGGATGGTTATGCGTGGTTGTCGAGTTGTGCGCGGTGGGGGGTTGGTTGTTGTTTAGCGGATGACATGGGGCTTGGCAAAACGGTTCAAGCGTTAGCGTTATTATTGTCGCGGGCGGAGCTTGGGGCGGCGTTAGTTGTTGCGCCGACTTCGGTCTGTTTCAATTGGGAACGCGAGGCGGAGCGTTTTACGCCGACGTTGAATATTAAGCGTATTCGTCCGATTTCGAGTTTAGATTTTGGCAAGCGTAAGCGGGACAAGTTGATTGTTTCGGGCGCTAGCGGCGACGTGTTGGTAACGAGTTATTCGCTCTTGCAGCAAGAGATAGATTTATTTACGAAAGCGAGGTATGCGACGGTGATACTTGATGAGTCGCAAGCGATTAAGAATCCCGACTCGCAGCGTGCGAGGGCGGCGTTGAGGTTGCGGAGTGATTTTAAGGTTGGTATTACGGGGACGCCGGTCGAGAATAATTTATTGGAACTTTGGAGTTTATTTCGTTTTCTTAATCCAGGTTTATTGGGAACGCAAAAAACTTTTGAAGAGCGTTTTGTTACGCCGATACAACGCGGCGGTTCAACGGCGGCGAGGACTACATTGAGGAGGTTATTGCGCCCGTTTATTTTACGCAGAACGAAGTCGCAAGTCTTGGAGGAGTTGCCGCCAAGAACGGAAATTATTAGGGAAATTGAGTTATCGCGGGAAGAAATGACGTTGTATGAAACGGAGAGAATTAAGGCGCTGGAAGAGTTAAGAGAGTTTAAGGGAAATTTGGGAAGGGGGCAATTGCAAGTTTTATCGGTCTTGACAAAATTGCGTCAAATATGTTGTCATCCAAAATTAGTTTTGCCCGATTGTGGGGTGGCGAGTTCAAAGTTGGAGGTATTTAGGGAGATAATGTTGGAGTTGTGTGAGAACAGGCACAAGGTTTTAGTTTTTAGTCAATTTGTAAAGCATCTAAATATTTTGCGGGATGAATTGGACGTACTTGGTATTTCGTATCAATATCTTGATGGTTCAACGCCGGAGCGGGAACGACAAAAATGTGTGGATAAATTTCAAGCGGGCAAGTCGGATGCTTTTTTGATTAGTATAAAAGCCGGCGGCAGCGGGTTGAATTTAACGATGGCGGATTATGTGATACATACTGACCCGTGGTGGAATCCGGCGGTAGAGGATCAAGCAACGAACAGAGCTCATAGAATCGGACAAAAGCGTCCGGTTACGGTCTATCGTTTAATTACGAAGGGAACGATAGAGGAAAAAATTGTTAAGTTGCATCAAGAAAAGCGAGACTTGGCTGATAAATTATTAGAAGGTTCAAATCAAATAAACAAAATATCAGTTGATGATTTAATAAATATAATAATGGCGTAATCGCTCACAAATTTGAGAGTATAAAGTTTAGGGGGTAGGGGGTAGATTTATTGTTACAAAAAATGGTCAGCAGAATCGCAGGCGGAACGCCTGCATTTCAGGATCGCGGGCATCCCGCCTGCAAAAAAAGTAATGCAGGCGCTAAAGGATCGCACTCGCCGCAGGATCGCGGGCGTCTCGCCTGCATGCGGTTGTACTCAACCGCTAATGAGCGAGGTTTATATCTCAACCGCCTTTTTGTTTGCCTTTCGGCAAAGTGCAGGCGGGACGCCCGCGATCCGTTGGTCTTGCCTGCATTCATTCTTAATTTTTTGTTACAAAAAAATTGTCCCTTTTGTCCCGTAAAAATTATCGTTACAAAAAATAATTACGACTGTTGCATACTTATAAAAAGCTACCCCTTAATCTCTAAAATCTATCGCTTAAATTTCTGTGAACGGTTACAAATTTTTGTGAAAGGTTAAGTTTCATTTAGTATTTGTTTTAATTTTTTTGTGTCTTCGATTTTTTTGAGTAGTAATGTTATGCCGTTTTGATTTTTTTCTGTGCGTATGTCGAGTTGGATTGCTTCTATTTGTTTTGTCCAGACGGTAATCCATAGCGAGTTTTGCGTTTGATTTTGTGGATTATTATTTTTGTTTTCGCGGAAGAGTTGTACGTATGTTTTATTTGTCCATACGATATTTGCGTCTGGCGCCGCATCTTGTAATATATTGAAAATTTCATTTAGCAGCGTCGTATCCCATACTGTTTTATCTCCTCCGGTTAAGCCGCGTTGTAGGAAGTGCCATTTTTTTCCTAGAACTTTCCAGGGCATTAGGTCTTCTTTTTTATTTACGTTTTCAACATTTTCAACATTTGCAACATTTGCAACGTTTTCGTTTATGTTTTTATTAAATTTTGTTTTTGTGAATCGTGTAAATTCATTTATTGCGGTATTGAGAAAGTCGTAGAATTGCGGTTTATTAATTTCGTCGAATGAGTGTAGTTGTAATTCGATTTCTTGCCATTGTATTGTTTGGCGTTGTAATTTGACTCGCGGTTCGGCGCCGTATAGCGGGATACTGTCAATTTCATTTAGCGGTTTCAATGCTAATGCGGCGATGAGCGAGTTACGTTTAAATGTTCCTCCTGCCGTTCTGAATTTAACTTTTAGCAACCATTCGTCTGATGTTGTGGCGTGCAAGAACCAACCGAGTGATTTTCTTTCGGGATAAATTTCAACGATAGATTTATGATTCCAAATAGGCTGTGTGAATTGTTTTGATTTTTCGATTTGGTTTATTATTTCGAGTAAAATTTTTCCGTCCCATTTTGTGGCGTTTCCGTTTCGCGCTAAATGATTTTCGGTGTGCCATTTTAGCCCGTTTTGTTCCCAGGGCATTTTGTCGTTTAATTCGTCGTTTTGGTATTCGGTATAATTTTCGTTTGTTTCGTTTATATTTTCGGGGTTAAATTTTTTTCTTTCTTTGTAGAGTCCGTTTTTTAGCGCCGGTTTTAATGCTTCGGCGGTGTAACTTTTAATTTTGCTATTAACTAATTCTTCCGGCGTTCCTTCAAATAACAAGTAACCGCCGTTATCTCCCGCTTCGGGTCCCAGATCGACGATCCAATCTGCGTTTTTGATTATATCTAAGTTGTGTTCGATAATTATTACGGTGTTACCGAGATCGACTAGTCTGTGTATAACGTGTAACAATTTATTCATATCGTCAAAATGTAATCCCGTCGTCGGTTCGTCTAGCAAGTATAAAGTTCGACCTGTATCGGGTCTAGTCAATTCGGCGGTGAGTTTAATTCGTTGCGATTCGCCGCCGGACAAGGTCGGCGCGGATTGACCGAGCGCTAAATAATCTAGTCCAACGTCGCAAAGTAATTTTAGAGTTTTTTGGATTTTTGGTATATTTGAGAATAATTTCAGAGCGTCGGCGCAAGTTAATTCGAGTACGTCTGCGATTGAGTATCCGTGATATTTAACATCGAGCGTTTGGCGGTCGTAACGTTTACCGTTGCAAGCGTCGCAAGTAATCCACACGTCGGGCAAGAAGTGCATTTCAATTTTAATTTGACCGGCGCCTTCGCATTTTTCGCATCTGCCGTCCGGCACGTTGAAGCTGAATCGTCTGGCGGTATAGCCGCGTAATTTAGACTCCGGCAATTTCGCAAATAGTTCGCGGATCAAGTCGAACATTCCGGTATATGTTGCGGGATTGGACGTGGGTGAAAGTCCGATTGGTTGTTGGTTTATGTTTATGATTTTGTTAAGGTGATTTATTCCGGCGATAGATTTAACTTTGACTTGGGATTCGCCGGTGTTGTGGTGTAAATTTTTTGTGAGCGATTTCCAAATAATATCATGAACAAGCGAACTTTTACCGCTGCCGCTAACGCCCGTAACGACGCTTAATGCGCCGATGGGAAATGAGACGTTTATATTTTTAAGGTTATGTTCGTTTGCGCCGTATATCGTTAGCCAAGATATTTCCGCTTCGTCGATTGTTGTTGTAGTTTTATCGCAAATCGATCTTTTCGTAAGGCGCGTATTATCAGTTTTAGACGCTGATTTTTTAACGGTTCCGGTTTTAGTTTTAGTTATAATTTTAGCGGACACTGTAATGATAATAAAATTTAAACACTTAAATCAAACAGCCAAACAGCTGCGATTTTCTTTTAACGCTCTATCAAATAGGGCAAAATATAAATATAAAATTTGATCAAAAAATTCTAATGAATTATTTATGAATTGTTATGAATTTTGTAAAACGACAATTCAAATACAAAACCGTATATTTGTAATCATTCACGGCAATTATTCAAGAGGTAGGCAAAATATGCAATCAATGATACGCAATAAATACGTAATAATACGTAATTATCCGTCATGCAAAATTATCACAACATCATTCTCTGGTTTTTTTGTGTTTAAGTAAATTGTAATCGTTCACGGAAATTTTAAGCGTTAGATTTTAGGGAATAGCGAATGTGGGATATGGAGTATTTTTTTAGAAAACTGTATAACGATTTTTTGTTACAAAAAATCGTTTGACGGATCGCAGGCGTCTCGCCTCGTTCCATCTCGATTTTTTGTTACAAAATATGCCCTCGCTTGTCCCATTTGTCCCTCTTGTTCCTCCTTTCCCTCAAAAAATTGCCAATAGGTATTTTGCTAAACGAATCTCCGTGAACGGTTACAATAAATATTTGTTTTTAAAATAAAAAACGAGCGTATAGTATTAGGATTGATCTTGAGTATAATATTATGTTTCGTGTTATTTTGAATTGCGTGATTTGCCTTTTACATGAAATTGTAAAAACAAAATTACGCTGATTTGAAATACTTAACAAATTTAACCAATTAACAAAAAAGGAAACCTAAAAATGAAAGTTACCCTAATTTTAACAACAATCATTATTACAATGACCACAACATTACTCGCAGCCGATATAACATTGCCGGCGCCGCAAAGAACAGGCGGTAAACCAATATTCGACGCCCTCAACGAAAGACAATCAACACGGTCTTTCAACGACGCCGCATTGGATAATCAAACCTTGTCCGACCTGCTTTGGGCAGGCTTCGGATACAATCGCAACGATAAACGCACCGCCCCATCGCCCTTGAACATACAAGAAACAAGCATCTACGTAATCCTCAAAGAAGGCGTTTACCTTTACGATGCAAAAAATAATAAATTACTGGAAAAAAATTCAGGCGACTTCCGAAAAGACGCAACCACTGGTCAAGACTACGTTACAACTGCGCCGGTAAATTTTATTTTCGTAATCGATAAATCCAAAAACGGCGGTAACGGCTCATACCTGTCAGTCGGCGCAATTTCAGAAAATATCTACCTCGCCGCAACATCAAAAGAACTCGGCTCCGTCATACGAACAAGCATAAATAAAGAAGCATTGAAAAAATCACTAAAACTAAACGATAACCAAGAACCCATCGCAGGACAAACCATCGGAAAGAAAAAATAAAACCAAAACACAAAAGGGCGTTTTTAAACTGTTCATGGAAATTTAAACGATAGATTTTAGATTGGCGAGTTTGGGAATAAGGAGTATTTTTTTAGAAAACTAGATAACAGTTTTTTGTTATAAAAAATTTTCTAACTTGTTCCTAAAAAATTGCCAAACGTAATTTAATAAACAAATTTCCACGAACGGTTACATAAATTTCTCCCTATTTCCCTTAACCGTAACTGTATTTTTTTTAATTTAAATTTTTTATATTTGAGAAAATTATAATTGATATGTCGGTATTGAACGAATCAGAGACGTATGCAGTAATAATAGCGGCGGCTGGTCAAAGCAGACGTTTTGGAAATACGCCAACATCAAGTCAAGAATGGTTTGACGGCACGGCGTCAAAAAAAACTTATGCGAAATTATTCGGCAAACCGATTTGGCTTTATAGCACGGAGTTGTTCGCAAAACGTACAGAGGTTAAACAGATAATTCTTGTTGTGTCGCCGGAGGATGTTTCTTGGTTTCGCGATTATTTTGCGGTAGAAATAGACAAGTTGCTTTTAATGGTGATTTCGGGCGGTTTGGAACGTGTTGATTCTGTTCAAAAGGCGTTAAATATTGTTCGCAGTAATATTGATTACGTCGTCGTTCACGACGCCGCGCGACCTTGCGTAAGCGATGAACAAATTAATAACGTTTTCAATACGGCAAAAATAAACGGCGCCGCAATACTCGCAACGCCAATAGTAGGAACTATAAAATCAGTCGAAAATAATAAAATCAAATCAACTATACCACGAAACGGACTATGGGAAGCACAAACGCCGCAAGTATTCAAAAAACAAATTTTACTCGACGCTTACGCTTTCAGAAATAACGATAATACTATTCCTACCGACGACGCAGAACTTGTCGAAAAAGCAGGTTTTAACGTTTCTATCGTTCCTGCCGATAAATCAAACCTAAAAATCACTACGCAGGCAGATTTAAAATTCGCAGAAGCAATACTCGCAAACAAAAAATAAGATATACTTACGATATGCGTTCCTCAATTTTTTGTTACAAAAAAATTGTCCCACATGTTCATCCAGTCCACTTGTCCCTAAAAATTTGGTTATGAAACTTATTAGACTGTTCGCAATTGAGTTTTCGTTTAATTCCGCCTGCCTAGCTATCGGGCGGCAGGCTTTTACGCTTTTACATCAATGAATTTCAAGTACAATCTGTATAAACGAATTTTCGTGAACGGTTGCAGAATCAATAACCAAAATAACTCTTGCTTCAACAATTTTAAACTTTAACAAACGCTTGAATTTTCGCATAATTTTTGTAACGTTAATTAGCGTAGATTTGTAACCGGAATATTTTTTACGATTACAATTATTACAATTTTTTTAACGTGTGAATAAATTTTAACAACTAAATTAAACGAGGTAAAAAAATGTCAGACATTTTAGAAAAATTTAACAATGCCGATCAAACCGCAACTAATACTGTTGGTCGTGATGGTACGTTTTCGGATGATTCGGAGGATACGTTGAAGGACATGTATCTTTCGTTTCGGCTTGGCGATGAGGATTATTGTCTTGAGATACGTCATGTTACGGAGATTGTCGGGATTCAGAAGGTAACGGAAGTACCTGATATGCCGCATTATGTTAAGGGAGTGGTTAATTTACGCGGACAAGTAATTCCTGTAATTGACATGCGGTTGCGATTTAACATGGCTGGACGCGATTATGACGAGCGGACGTGTATTGTCGTAATCAATTTACGCGGCGGGCAATATCAAGTCGGATTAGTCGTTGATACCGTGAACGAAGTGAGGTCAATTGAAGAATCAAACGTATCGCCGCCGCCAAAAAGCGGAACAGGTCAATGCGCCCAATATATTCGCGGACTAGGCAAAGTCGGCGACGATGTAAAAATTATTCTTGACGCAAATAAATTACTATTCGAAGACGAACAATTCGCAACTATTAGCGCATAAAATAAAGAACTTCCCGAATTCCATATTAAATTAGTTTACGCAATTTTTTTGTAGAGGCGTATTGCCGTGCGCCTCTATTTTTTTGTGTTGTTAATTTATTTTTTTAGGAATTTGTATTTATAGATTTTTGGTTTAATTTTGTTGGCTAATGTTTTTAATTTATTTCGGAGTTCTG
>JAISLW010000073.1 GCA_031277105.1 Planctomycetaceae bacterium
CTCTACTGCGGCGTTTCGGCACAGTGTTTAATTTTTTTAGCCGCCTACCTGAACAAATGAGTTTTTAGAACTTGCCCGAAGTTACATCTCAACCGCCTTTTTGTTTGCCTTGCGGCAAAATGCAGGCGGGACGCCCGCGATCCGTTGGTCTCGCCTGCTTTTCAAGATCGCATGCGGTTGTACTCAACCGCTAATGAGCGAGGTTTATATCTCAACAACCTTTTTGTTTGCCTTTCGGCAAATAGCAGGCGAGACGCCTGCGATCCTTTGGTCAGTAGATCGATTTTTTTGTCCACAGATTACGCAGATTAGAAGGATTATTTTTAGGGACAAGTGGGACATGAGTGACAATTTTTTTTAATAAAAGCCTAATACACTTAATGCCGAATTCCGAATTCCGAATTAAAAAAAGCCCGTGAAAGATACAAATCTTTTCACGGGCGACTTCGTCAATTTTACACTGAAGTAAATTTATCACACTTACCCCAACACCAGACAATAAACAAAACCTAAAAGTCAGTTTATTGTCGTGATGTTTTTTGCGTTCTGTTACCAGCAACAAGCCGGATAAACAGGATACGCCGGATAATAACAACGCGGCGCAACAACCGGATACGCCCGATAAACCGGCGCCGGCGCAACAACCGGATACGCCCGATAAACCGGCGCAGGCGCACAAGCCGGATAAACAAGCACCGGCTTGTAATAACTGCCAAGCCCAAACCACGTCCTACGATAAATAACCGTAGGCGCAACCTCACAACAACCCACAGTCGCAACCGCTTGACAATGCGGACAAGCAGGTTTAACGGCTGGCGCTGTCGTCGCCGCCGCCGGCTCTTTGGCGTCGTCCGCCAAAACAATCGTCGTTGCGGCAAATGTAAATACAAGCATTACCGCAAATGTTAAACTCAAAATTCTAATCGTCATTTTTTAATCTCCCTTTTTCTTAAAAAATTCTCCAACTTAAAATCCCCGCCGGAAATATTCCAAACAGAGACCCCGAACTGCGGCGAAAACCTACGCTGCTTCGCCTGTTTGCACAGTTCACGTAACCAATTTTATCGACCTAATCATTAGAGTCAACCACCCTCGCTAATTTTTACAAATTTTTTTTTCAAAAATTTTTTGAGGGACAATAGGGACAATTTTTTTTAACAAAATCTATTTCTCAAATTCCGAATTTCGAATTCCGAATTAACAAAACTACCCTCTATCTCCGTCAAAAATTGATTTTATTTTTTTGTCGTTTAAGGCATTTACGATTAGTTTTGCATTTTTGAAATTTCCGTTTTTATTGTGTTCTGCAAGTACAATAACAGGAAAAGCGCCCGCCGCATTCGCCGCCAAACAACCCGCTTCACTGTCCTCCAAAACAAGCATATCCGCCGCATTTATTCCGAATTCAGCCGCCGCAGTTAAATAAATTTCCGGCGCCGGCTTGCCGCAAACTACATTTTCCGCCGTCAACACAAACTTAAAACGCTCCCAAAAATCAAACCCAGATAACACCGCCTTCACCACCCGCAACGAACTACTCGTACATATACACTTCGGAATATTACGCGCCTCAAGATAACTAAGCAACTCAAAAAGACCCGGCATCGCCGAAAAACCATCGCCAAGAAATTCAAGAAATAAATCCTCCGACTCCGCCTGCAACTCCTGCCAACTCTCTCGTAACGAAAAAGTTGACTTGAAAAACTCAAAACAATATCGCGGCGGACGACCCATTATCGCATCGCACAACTCCTCCGTATATTCAAAACCGCGACGACCCAATAACGCCGCCGCCGACTTCCAATAAACCGACTCCGTATCAAACATAAGACCATCCATATCAAACGCAACCGCTAACATAACACTCCCCAAAATATCCGCCAAAACAAATTTCATTACAAAAAAATTCCCCCAATCCGCATAACCAGAGGATAAAAAAACACTCCAGCACAATTATAACATCTATCAGATCAAGATAAATAATTGTACCAGAGCGAAAAAACATGTCAAAAATCGAAAAAAAAATAACATGTATGATTTATTTCATTTAGCAAAAAATCAGGAAAAACGAAATTAGTTTTTTTGTAACCGTTCACGGAAATTTAAGCAAAAGATTTTAGGGTGTAGGTGTAGGGTGTAGAGGGACAATTTTTTCGTAACAATAAATATTTGTCCCGCTAGAGACAACATGTTGGTAGAAAAAAATGATACAAATTTTAGCGTCCCGTTAAGGACGCAATAACGGTTAAGGTTGTATTTACATGTTGTCCCTAACGGGACAAATATATTTTTGACCTTGCTTTTCTACCAACATGTTGTCCCTAACGGGACAAGTAGGACAAATATTTATTGTTACAATAAATATTTGTCCTACTCCCAATCCCTTACTCACTAACCCCTAAATTTTATGCTCTGTCTTTTGATCGTTTCTGGTTGTTGTTATTTTTGTTTTTATCTTTTTTGTTGCGATCTGATTTGAGTTTATCAGGCGGCGTGAATTTTGTTTTATCGTGTTCGTGTTTTTTTGCTAATTCGCCGCGTTGAGCGCCAAAATTAGATTTAAATTCCGGTCTCGCTTTTGATCTAAAATTAGGTCGAAAATCTGGTCTAAAATTTGGTTTAAATTCCGGTTTAAATTCTGGTTTGTGAAAATAGCGACGGGCAATATAACCGAATTGACCGCGATTAAATTGACCATAACCGAATTGTTTGCGGTTAAATTTACCGTCAAATTTAGCGTGCTGAAATCTCTTTTGTACAAAATGTCTTAATCCGGTTTTCTGCAAATCTTTTTTTGCCCAATTTTGATTAACTTTTGTTGTTGGTTTATGAGCGGCGTGAAGACGTTCTTTTGGTATTTGTTTATGATCGTTACGAAAATTCTTTTTTTGGTTATATTTTTTGGCGTATTTTTTGTTACGATTAAATTTTTGTTTTCCGTCTTGTTTTATTTTTTGTTTTCCTTTATTGCTTGCCGCTTTTCCGTCTTTGAAGCCGCGTTTGTATGCCGCTTCAATTTCTTTGGCGTAATCAGTTTTAGCGTTTTTATCGCTTTTTTGCAATTCGGATTTGTTCCGTTTGGTTTTGTGCAACGACTGATTATTTTCGCCTTGCGTTTTGCGCGGCGGCTGGGCATTGGCAATATCGGAACATAAAATTCCAATACAAATTACAGTCCCAAAACATGCCGTCAAAATCAGGTTTCTAGTTTTCATTTTAAATCTCCTTGTAAAATTTTTTTTACAGTTAAAGTCTTGGTTTTATTGATTCTTTATTGTTTCTTGCGGACAAAATTTTCCGCTTGCGAATATTCAAATCAAATTAACTCAAAACTATTTTTTTGTGAATCAATATCTAATCGAAAATTTTGATCCAATATCGATCCGGTAACAAACAATCTAACATCAACTTGAAATAACCGCCAAATTAACTTGCGACGTTATTCCAAAATTGCAACATGAGACCTATAAACCAAAAATAACTATTCGGGTTTCTCTAAAAATAAAATTTTTTTTATAACCGCTCACGGGATTGTAGTGAGTAGGGGATAGGGAGTAGTTTTTGCGTCTCTAAAAATTCATTTGTCCAGCATTACGTATAAAATAATTATTAAAATTTATTAGCGTCATAAACTCTACTGCGGCGTTTCGGCTAAACGCCGCCTACCTTTTTACAAAAAAATAAAAATTGCCGAGTTCTTTAGACCAGATTTTACGATCTTCGTCAACGATGAAAAAAATGTTTGGCGGATATTTTGGATGATTTTATAGTGGACAGTTTTTTTGGCGGGGTTGGGAAATAATTGTCTGTTTTGATCGGAATTTTCAAAATTAATTTTTTATAACTTGCGTTTTTAGACGATGAAAATAAATTGAAAATTTTTTATAAGAACAAACAGATAAAATCTATTGACTAATAAACGCTGTTTTTTAGTCTCCAAAGTTAGGTTAAAAATTGCGCTGAAAATTATCCGTTTCAACGTTATTTTTAATTTTTGTAACGAAAAAAAATTTTAAAATTTTTTCGATTTCTATAAATTTTTATAAAAATATACGATAGCGCCAAATTCAATTTTACAACTGCCGTTTTCGTAGAAAAATTTTAAAATTGGTCTTGATTTTGCCCTTGAAAATGTTGTATTATATTATACCTGCCATGAAGAACTCTAATTATTTTTACAAAAAAATTTTTTTGTCGTCGGGTTATATTTGCATCGTTCAATGAATGTTTTTTTGCGGATAAAATAAACGTTTCAAAAAATCAAATAGACAAAATAATTAAAATACAATCTGCAGATTATTTTTATTATTTTGCCTGTTTAATTTTTCAAAAAAATTTTCATTGATATTGACGAATGCGATATATTCCTGTTTGTTTATCGCATTACTTCAAAGGAGGTTAATTTATGAAAAATTTTGTCAATAGAACAAAGATAAAATTACGTAAAATTTTTGCGGCGTGCGGCAGTTTACGTAATAAAGATTCGTGCGGATTTACGCTTGTCGAGCTTTTGGTAGTAGTAGCGATTATCGCTTTGCTTATCGCCTTGCTTCTTCCAGCGGTTCAATCTGCGCGTGAAGCGTCGCGGCGGTCGGCATGTTCCAATAATTTGCGTCAACTCGGTTTAGCCGTACACAATTTTCACGACGCTAATAATGAATCATTGCCGTCGTCATGTTCCAACGGTTCCGAAAGCGATTGGAACAATTCGCAACGCCCGCATTGTTTATGGTCGTATGCGGCGTTCCTTTTGCCGTTTATCGAAATGGAAGGTTTGTACGACAAAGTTAAATTGGATTACGAGCTACGCGACGGCGTGAAATCAAATGTTGCGACAAATTACGTTTCAGTTTTTAGTTGTCCGTCAGACGATATTGCCGGTAACGTTACGCGTATCGCAAATAGCGTCCAATGGAAAGGCATAAATTATGTTTCATGCGACGGCGATTTTAGTTACCGTTACAATAAAAGCGGTCCCGAACAATCGCGCGGCGCTCTGACTTATCGCGGCGATTCAAGTTTGAACGCAATCGTTGACGGAACAAGCAATACGATACTTTTTAGCGAAAGATGTATTACGAGTTCGGTCAACGACGGCGCATACAGAGAATTGTTGTCAGCCGTCGTAATTGAAACTGCCGCGGCGCCAAATAACGCAACTTACTACAATACCGCAGACGGTTTCGTCAACGCATCGCCAAACGCATGCTCGACAACAACAAAACGCAAAAAAAATAAATACACGTCAAATATTGTCTCTAACGTCGACGGCGGTTGCGGCGTACCATGGTCAAGCGGTCTCACTATCTCAACACATTTCAACACGATTTTACCGCCTAATAATCCGTCATGCACCGCAAGAAACGATATTGGCGACCCGATGATTTTACCGCCGACAAGTATGCACTCCTCCGGCGTAAATTCAGCAATGTGCGACGGTAGCGTCCAATTTATCAACATATCAATCAACGCCTTATCAGCAGGAATTTTACCCCAAAACGCACGACCAAAAACCTCAGGCGCATCAGACTTCGGCGTTTGGGGAGCGCTAGGAACAAAAGCAGGAGAGGAAGTATTCACAATGCCATAGGTTTTTTTTTAATTCGGAATTTGGAATTTGGAATTAGAGAGATTTATAGATTATGCAGATTGGCGAGATTTTTTGTAACAAAAATTGTTTCGATTATTTCATAAAATCTGTGTGTGTATTGCGGCTAAAAAATTAAACACTGTGGCAAAACGCCGCCTATTTTTTTTACAAAAAATGAATTTTAGAGATGTCCAAGTGTGAATAGTTTAAAGATTGGGCGGGTTATATAGCTCGTACTTGAATTTTAGCGATTTAAAAGCGTCAAAGCCTGTAGTCCGAAAGCTAGGCAGACGAAGGTAAACGAAAACTCAAGTGCGAACAGTTTAAAATTTTTTAACGAAAGGAGAATGTTTATGAGAGTAATTAGGGCATTTACGTTGGTGGAGTTATTGGTTGTTGTTGCGATAATTGCGATATTGATAGCGTTATTGCTTCCTGCGGTTCAGGCTGCTCGCGAGGCTGCGCGACGTTCGCAATGTACGAATAATTTGAAACAAGTCGGACTTGCGATTCACAATTTTCACGATAGCAATAAGAAGTTGCCGCCGGTTTGTATGTTTTCAAACAGGGTAACGATTTTTTCGTATCTTTATCCTTTTATTGAGCAGCCGGCGTTGCATGACTGGATGATCAGTCAGCGTAAATATGTATTTTGGCGTAGCGGCAGCGATCCTGGCGGCGCTGTTCGTACTAATCCTGCGGCGTTCAATGCGTTGAAAGAATCGGATCGTACTGCGTTGTCGTCGATAGCGATTTATCGTTGTCCTTCTTGCAATGCGGATCAACTTTACAAAGCCGATGGCGGCGGCGATAAAAACGGGCCGGTAACAGATTATTGCGTGTTGATTGTCAAGGAGGGCGATGTTGAGAACCGGCGCGATTATTTCAGTCTTCACGATAACGGTAGTTCCGGCGACGGTACGATTACAAAATTTATCGGCGCTTTTCGTATTCCGGTTTTAACGTTTCCCACATGGGGCGACCAATGGCAATTCGGCAAAGAACAATACATAACGTCTGCGGAATTACGCGATTCTTTGTCATGGTGGCGCGACGGGGCAAGTAATCAAATCGCATTTGCCGAAAAGTATATTCCAGATTGGGCAATAAAGAATATAGAAGATCAAGCGGAGAGTTGGAACGGATCGTATTGGTACACGGCTCAATCATATCATGCGTGCAACGTCGGCAGATTCGTTTCGGCAAGTCAACCTAATCTTATTGCAAAAGAACGAAATCTACTTGACGGCAGCGATAGATGGCAACAAGGATCGTTGTACGTTTTAGGCAGCGCTCATACAAGCGTATTCAACGTCCTTTTAGGAGACGGCGCCGTTCGCAGCGCCTCCGTCTCAACAGAACCGGCAATAATACGGAACATGGCTTGCGTAAACGATGGCGAAACCGCAACTTTGCCATAATTTTTGTAACGCCGTTCACAAAGTTTAGGGATTAAGAGAGCGTAATTCGTAATTCGGAATGCAGAATTAAGGGGATAGTTTTTTTATTATAAAAGAACTTGTCCTAGTTGTCCCTCGTGTCCCACTTGTCCCTCTTGTCCCTTTTATCATTAACAAGGTTTAAAAATTTTAGGAGAATTATTATGAGAATAAATGTAACGAAAAATCGTGTAATTGGATTTTGTCGTGTTGGTATTTGTTTTGGTTTTACGCTTGTTGAGTTATTGGTGGTGATAGCGATTATTGGCGTATTGATTGCTATACTTTTACCGGCGGTGCAAGCGGCGCGGGAATCGGCGCGGAGGATGCAATGTTCAAATAATTTGAAACAGATAGGTATAGCGGTACATAATTTTCATGATATTCACAAAGCGGTTCCGCCTATTTGTTTATTTGCGAATCGTCCTACGATTCTGATGTTTCTTTATCCTTTTGTCGAACAGGTTGCGTTGCATGAGATGTGCGAGCGCGACGGTTTGTATCGTTTGGCGCGTAAGGACAAAGACGTTAAAGCCGCATCTAATCCTGACGGGATTCAACTTTGCAACGGCGATTGGGCGCGGACTCATTTGACGGAGATTTCGGGCGTAAATACGTATCGTTGCCCATCGACTTCGCGCCGTCATAAAGTTAAAACGCAAGACTTGACCGCAGGACCGGTAACGGATTATGTTGCGTTAATTGCGAAGCGTTATTTGAACGACGCCGCTGGAAATTATCATAATTGGTGGCATCTTTATTCGACGCGCGGCACGCATAGCGGTTATCATAATTACGGGCGTTGGCCTGATCCGCGTCATTTTGATTCTTTTATTGGTCCTTTTCGGACGCCGTCGTTATCGTTTTTCAACGGGACTGGCGGCGGGACAAATCAATCGGGAAGTTGGGAAGCGACTTACGGGCATAATAATATTTGCGCAAGTATTACGAAATGGAGATATACGATGTCGTTTACGGACTGGCGCGACGGCGTTAGCAATCAAATGTGTTTTGCGGAAAAACATATTCCCGCATGGGCGCTGGCAGAAGATAATAATATGGCAAACAAATGGGACGGCTCTTATACTTATACGTATGCTTGCGTCTCCGCTTCAAATTCGTCAAATGCCGTTAGCTCAAATCACATGGCAAATATCGCAAGAATTGCGGGTACGGATGCGAATCTTATCGCAAAAACACCCGCAGACCAAAACAGACCAAGCCCAACAAAAAACGGAGAACCAGGAGAACGTGAAGGAAATGAAATGTTAGGAAGCTCGCATACAAGCGTTATAAATGTATTATTTGGAGACGGAACCGTAAGACCCGCCGCAAAAACAACTGCCCCAAAAATATTTTATAACTTAACAAGAACATACGGCGACATCGAACAAAACCTAAACCTGCCATAAAATGTAAACCGTTCACAAAAATTAAAACGCCATGTTTTAGGGGGTAGGGAATAGGGAATAGAGAGTAGGGTGTAGTTACAAAAAGTCGTTTGAAAGATCGCAGGCGTCTCGCCTGCAAAAAAAAGAATGCATGCGCTAAAGGATCGCACTCGCCGCAGGATCGCGGGCGTCCCACCTGCATGCGGTTGTACTCAACCACTAATGAGAGAGGTTTATATCGCAACCGATTTTTGGTTTGCCTATCGGCAAATTGCAGGCGAGACGCCCGCGTTCCGGTGGACAATTTTTGAGGGACAAGTGGGACAATTTTTTTATAACAAAAAACTGTTATCTAGTTTTCTAAAAAACTACTTCCTACTCACTACTCCCTACTCCCTACTCCTTATTCCCTAAAATTTATCGCTTAAATTTTCGTGAACTGTTACTTTTAATTTACATAATTATTTTTTTTGCGATTTCACCTGCGATTTCTTGTACGTATCTTGGGACGGCGTAGCCTGATAATTTTTCTCTTAAAATTGATACGATCCGTCGCCCTTCGTTAATATTTACTTCAAAATGAGCGGCGCCGGTTACGCGGTCTAATTGATGCAAATAATACGGAATAATACCGTTGTCCGCCAACATTTCAAATAACCGCAATAATACCGCCGCATCGTCGTTTACGCCGCGCAACAAAACAGTCTGCGATAAAATTACCGGCGCATCCAAAATTTTTAACCGCTTCAAAAAATCACCCGATAACTCATTCGGATGATTTACATGCAACGCCAAATAAACCGGCTTGCCCACGCCGCCAAATATCTCATTCAAACCAGACGTAATCCGAGCCGGATTGACAACCAAAAATCGCGAATGAATCCTGATCCTCTTAACATGATTAATTTTTTCGATATAATCCAAAACCTTTTTTATTTGACCGTCGCTTTGAATAAGCGGATCGCCGCCGCTAAATATAACCTCGCTTATACTCGCATCCCGCTCAATCAAATTCAACGCCGCCATAACCGAAACATCCAAACCCGAATCAAAAAATAAATCATTGCCGCCACATATTTGCAAATCATTTTGCAAATCATTTTGTAAATCATTTTGCAAATCATTCAATGAAACTTTTTGCAAATCATTTTGCGAAATATTTGACGAAACTTGTTGCGAAC
This sequence comes from Planctomycetaceae bacterium, assembly GCA_031277105.1. Taxonomy (GTDB): domain Bacteria; phylum Planctomycetota; class Planctomycetia; order Pirellulales; family Thermoguttaceae; genus WRKP01. The sequence continues at coordinate 9,602 of JAISLW010000073.1, forward strand.
AATTACCCCGCAATAAATGACGCCGAAAACAAAAACGACAGTGAATCCCACACCGAAACGTCAACATCAAAAGCGCACGACCACAATAACGACGCAAAATAGGTAAACCGCCGCCGCTAAAATTTTCATTGAACGGATTACAAGAATACCCAGACAAAACCTCATTTTCCAAAACGCGAGGCAAAACTTGCAACAAAAGAGGATCAAACGGATTACCAAACTCCATCAAACCCGCAAACACACGAGGAACAAGAAAAGAATAACACGACCCGCCCAAAACTTCAGAACCTAAAACGTCAGATAACCCCAATAGTCGGATTAACTCAAAAACATCAGTAATAAATTCGTTTGACATTATTATTTTATAATATTATAAGTATCGTATAAATTTTCGTGAACAGTTACGAAAAAAATTAGACGGGTATTTTACGCTTTTGAAAAATTTGTAAAATACCCGCAACAATCGCATAAATTAACGCGGCGAAAAATTTTGAACTAATCATAGTTTTTTTATTCCCGCATCCAAGTTTAACAACTAACATTAAATTAAATTAAGAAAGGAAAAATAAATTCCAATGGGAACAGTAAACACAAGCGATTTTCGTAAAGGTCTAAAAGTACAGATCGAAGGCGATCCGTACATAATGATTGAATGCAACTTCGTAAAACCTGGCAAAGGTCAGGCGTTGTATAAATGTAAGTTGCGAAACCTTACACGCGGCACCGTACTTGACCGGACTTACAAAAGCGGCGATACGCTCGATACGGCAGATATTGAAGAAATCGACGCACAATACCTTTACAAAGAAAAAGATAAATTCGTATTCATGGATAACGCATCCTACGAGCAATACGAAGTCCCAACCGACGTTGTTGACGACGCTTGGAAATATATCAAAGAAGGTATGCTCTGCAAAATGATGTTACACAACAATATGCCGCTCGGAATTACGCCGCCCAATCACGTCGTACTAAAAGTCGAATACACCGAACCAGGCGTCAGAGGAAATACCGCAACAAACGTAACAAAACCCGCAAAAGTCGATACCGGCGCAGAAATATTAGTGCCGAATTTCGTCGAAACAGGCGAACTAATCAAAGTCGATACAAGAACAGGCGATTATATTGAACGCGTAAAAGAATAACAAAAAAATATAACCCGTTCACGAAAATTTTAAGCGCTAGGTTTTAGGGTGCAGCGGGACAAACTATATTATTTCGTATCGTTTTTTTTAAGGGACTGAAGGGACAAGTGAGACATTAGAGACAATTTTTTCGTTACAAAAAATCGTCAGAAGGATCGCGGGCGTCTCGCCTGCATGCGGTTGTACTCAACCGCCAACGAGCGAGGTTTAATATCTCAACCGCATTTTGGTTTGTCTATCGGCAAATTGCAGGCGGGACGGTTGCGATCCGGTGGACAATTTTTGAAGGACAAGTGAGACATGAGGGACAAGTGGGACAATTTTTTTATAACAAAAACCTTTTTCTCTTAATCGCCTAATTTTAGAAAACTATCCCTTACCCATTAAAATCTAGCGCTTAAAATTTTCGTGAACGGTTACAAAATCTGTTTAATTTTTTTATTTATTTTTGAAATTTTTTGCCGTGTATTATTACGAATAATACCGGCGTTACTAATAAGATATGTATTAAACTTGAAATCATACCGCCTACGACTGGCGTTGCTAATGGTTGCATTATTTCTACTCCCGTTCTTGTACTCCAAAAAATTGGCGCTAGCGAAGCAATAGTCGTTGCTACCGTCATTACTTTCGGTCTCAACCTTAACCTCGCCCCAACTTTTACCGCTTCAATGAACTCATTTTTTGTCAACTTGCCGCCGCCGCTGTCCCCTGCCTTAATTTTTGCTTCAATCGCTTTTTGAACCGCTTCCTCCAAATAAATTACCATGACAATTCCCGTCTGAATCGCCGTGCCAAAAAGCGCAATATATCCAACCCACACAGCAACACTAAAATTGAAACCCAATATAGCCTGCAAAAAAACGCCGCCCACCAACGCAAACGGAACCGCCAACAAAACATGAGCCGCCTCCGAAATTGACCGGAACGTCATTACAAGAAGTATAAAAATTATCAAAATCACCGTCGGGAATACTATCATTAACGTCCGCTTGGCGTGCATTTGATTCTCATATTGACCGCTGTACTCAATCGTTTGCCCTTGCTCTAGCCGTACGTTTTGGCTAACTTTCGATTTAATCTCTTCCACAAACCCGCCCAAATCTCGCCCCGCAACATTCGCCTGAACATAAACTCTCAATCGTCCATTTTCGCTTGATATTTCATTCGGTCCGATTATGCGTTTTATTTTTGCGACTTGCGATAAAGTTACCATTGCCCCTAGCGGCGTCGGAATCAATAACTCGCCCAATTTCTCAATATCGTCTCTATCGCCGCGATCAAGTCGAACTTGCACGTTCCATCGCTCGCGTCCTTTGATAGTCGTTGTTACGTCCATGCCGCCTATTCCCGCTTCAACATAACGCAAAACATCCGTAACCCGCAGCCCATAACGCCCCATTGCATCGCGGTCTGCCTCTATTTCCAGATACGGCTTACCTTGATCCCGCGACGGCGCCACACCCGTAGCGCCCGAAATTTTTGCAATCACCCGCTCAACTTCAAACGCTTTTTTTTGCAATTTTTTTAAGTCGTTGCCAAATATTTTTACGCCAACTTGCGCTCTAATTCCGGTGCTTGTCATCAAAATACGATTCTCTATCGGTTGCAAAAAACCCGGCGTATAACCCGGCACTTGAATTAATAACTCGCTTAAATCATCAATAATTTTTTGTTTCGTTATTCCGTGTCGCCATTGGGACGGCGGTTTTAGCGTGATAGTTGTTTCTATCATTTCGACCGGCGCGGGATCGGTTGCCGTATCAGCCCGCCCAAGTTTGCCCGCAGAAGTTACCACTTCGGGATATTGACTCATCACCTTGTCCTGCCAAGCCATTATCCGGTTCACTTCCGTCAACGACGTTGCCGGCAACAACACTGGCATAAAAAGTAAACTCCCCTCCTCAAGCGTAGGCATAAATTCCGACCCGAACCCTTGCGTCAACTTTGCGACTTTCGGCATATTCGCCCGCTCAATTCGATCTACCGCCCACGACGGCAAACCAAACGCAATAATTAACGCCGCCGACAATAAAAACGCCGCAATAAATAACGTTAGCCGACCATGACGTAACGACCAGTCAAGAACCGGATCATATATTCGTAACAAAAAATTCATTATCCAATTCTTATCCTCCGCCCGAAAAGGTCCCCGAACAAGTATCGTACAAAAAACCGGAACTACAGTTATCGCAAGAAAAACAGCGCCAATCAACGCAAAACTTTTCGTATATGCAAGCGGATGAAATAACTTGCCCTCTTGACCCGACAACAAAAACACAGGAACAAACGCAAGTATTATTATCGCCATCGAAAAAAACATCGGACGCCCCATTTGAGTACATGCTTGCAAGGTGAGATTAAATATTTCAGCGGGCGACAGTTTGCCGGAATGATTTTTATTTTTCAATTCCGACGCAATTTCGCAATGTCTAATTACGTTTTCGGTCATTACGATTCCGGCGTCGACAAGCACGCCGATAGATATTGCGATTCCGGTAAGCGACATTATGTGAGACGGTATTCCGAATTGCGTCATTAAGATAAACGAAATTAAAATTGCGCCCGGCAAGGGCAGAGTTACGATTAAGATGGAGGGAAAATGAAACAGAAATAAAATATGCGCAATCGTTACAAGAATAATCTCCTCGACTAGCGCATGTTTAAGCGTGTTTATTGCGCGACTAATTAAATCGCTGCGGTCATAAAACGGCGCAATCGTAACGCCGTCCGGCAAACCGGATTGTATCTTGTCAATACGTTCCTTTACCTCTTGAATAACCTTGTACGCATTTTCGCCATACCGCATTACAACTATGCCGCCGACAACCTCCTGACCATTAACATCAAGCGTTCCTCGCCGGAAATCGCCGCCAATTTGAACATGCGCAATATCGCGTAAATATAACGGCGTACCGTTGCGCGGAATAATTGGAATTGACTCAATATCAACAACGTCGTTTATCAACCCTATACCGCGAACAACAAATTCGGCGCCGTTTTCTTCAAGCGTTTTGCCGCCAACGTTAAGATTACTCGACGTAACAGCGTCGATAACTTGACCGAGTGAAATATTGAATTGTTTAAGTTTAAGCGAGGAAACTTCGATCTGATATTGCCTAACAAAACCGCCAATACTGCCGACTTCCGCGACTCCCGGAACCGATGCAAGTTGATAGCGGACGTAAGTATCTTGTAATGTTCGCAGAGCGCCTAAGTCTTGGTTAGCGTTTGGAGACGTTTTAAGATAATATTGATAAATCCAGCCGAGTCCCGTCGCATCAGGACCAAGACGCGCCGTTACGTTTTCAGGCAATAATTCGCCGAGTGAATTAAGACGTTCAAGAACGCGCGTGCGAGCAAAATACGTCTCTATATCGTCCTCAAATATCACCGTCAAAAAAGCAAAACCAAACATCGAAGTCGCACGAACCGTCTTAACGCCGGCGAGACCTTGCAATGATACGGATAAAGGATAGGTAATTTGATCTTCGACTTCTTGCGGAGAACGCCCAGCCCAATCCGCATAAACTATTACTTGATTCTCCGAAAGATCAGGCAACGCATCAACAGGCGTCAAATATAACGCACGAATACCCCAAGCACAAATCCCAATAAATGCCGCTATAACCAAAAAACGATTATAAAGAGACCAACGAATAATTAACGAAATCATATTAAAATATTTTCAAACGGAACACTCTTAAATTGACAGTATCCGCCAAGCGCCGAACCGTTGAAAGTTGTAATCGTTCACGGAGATCAGTTTAGCAAAATACATACGGGAAATTTCTAAAAACCACAAATTTATTTTTATTAACCAGAGAACACAGGGGAAATCTTTAATTGGCGTCAGTAACCATTCACGGAATTTTAGGTGATAGGGTTTAGGTGATAGGGGATAGTTTTTTAATTAGGACGTATGTTATTAAGTATCACATTTATATTTTGAATCGAAAATTGCGTTTTAGCCCCATCGGGGCGACATATAATTAAAATTATCGTTACAAAAAAATTGTCCCACTTGTCCCTCAAAAATTGCTAAAACGTAATTTAATAAACAAATTTTCGTTTTGGTTACGATATTTTTAATCCTACGATTTTTTGTAACAAAAATTATCGCTCACGTCCCAATTAAAAAAGCTACCCCCTACACTCTATCATCTATCCTCTACTATCCGTGAACGGTTACTAACTCTTTCTCTTTTGTGAATAATTATGGTTTCAATGGTTTTGGCGGCGGCGGTAATTTAGGCATTGATGATTTTGGGACGTTTATTTTTTGTGGTCTTGGCAGTGTTGGCGTTCTTGTGTTTAGTTTTGGCAAGTCGAATGTAGGCGGGGAGTAATTTGGCGTTCTTGATTTTAGGAAGTCGAGTTTTGGTTTAGCGAAGAAGTCAACGTCAGAGTATAGATTTGCTTCGCGTCTTAAATTTTGTGCTTTCATTATATCTTTTGGGAGAATATCTCCTAAGCCGGTTTCGTATAATTTTGCTAATACTAACATGGCTGGTGCGAAATTTTGTGCGGCTGATTTTTTCAACCATTTAACGGATTCCGCTTCGTCTTTTTTCACGCCTGTTCCGGTTCCGTATGATGTTGCTACGTTAAATTGTGATATGGCGAATCCTTGTTCGGCGGCTTTGAGAAACCATTGAAAGGCGGTTGTTTTGTTGACCGTAACGTTATAACCGTTAGTGTAGATTACGCCCATGTTGTGAAACGCTAGGGTGAAATTTTTATCGGCGGCTTTTTGTGTCCATTTTAAGCCTTCTTTGTAGTCAACTGGAGTTCCGATGCCTTTAAGGTAAAATACGCTAAGCTCGAATTGGCAGGCAACGTGATTAAGTTCGGCGCCTTTTTTGAGCCATTTCAATGACTCAGATAGATCGGTTTTAACGCCTTGACCGAGTGCGTAGCGGCAGGCGAGTTCGTAGATTGCGGTTGTATCGTTTTGTTCGGCGTTTTTGAAGCATTTTGCCAATGCTTCGGCGGCTAATTTTTGTTGTTCTTTTGCTTTGGCGAGGTCGGCTTCTCGTTTAGCCTTTTTAGCGGCTTTTTTGGCGAGCGCTTCGATGTTGTTTTCATTTTTGTCGTCGTCATCGTCGTTGTCGTCTTCATCGTCATCGTCTTCATCGTCGTCGTCATCAAGTTTTTTCTTTTTTTTATTTTCTTCTTCTTTTTCTTTTTTCCTTTTTTCTTTTTCGGCTTTTAATTTTTCTCGTAATGCTTTTTGTTCTTCTAATTTTTTACGTCGTTCTGCTTTTTGTTCTTCTTTTGATTTTGGCGTAGTGATTTTTGTGGTAGTTTTGGGTGTGGTAGTTTTGGTTGTAGTTTTAGTTGTTGTAGTTTTTGGTGTAGTAGTTTTTGTGTCGGCGGCGATTAGTTGTGTAGCGAGCAATGTAAATGCAATTACAACTAATGCGACAAAGCGTAATTCAATTGATTTCATAGTTCAAATTTTCCTTTTTCATTTAATGGTTTTGAAAAAAGTATTCGGGGCAACGTTACCTAGAATACTGTGAAACTTAAATACGTTTATATTCTAACAATATCCCAAAAAACATTCCAGCGCCAAACAAACAAAATACGCCCAATACATAATTTAAATTTGGCAATACAAAAACATATCTCTACAATTTCATTTTTATTTGTTTTTTGGATGATCTGTATTTATGTTATGGTTAAATTTTTTATTGAAGCGTTTACGGTAATATTCGATTTTTTTGTACGGAAAATGTTCATTGTCCATAATACTGTTAAACGCAATTTCATCAACAAATCGAATCCAAAGTTCTTTATCTTTTGACTTGTCAATAAACGTTACAAAATTATCGAAAACATTCTCCTCTTCCCTTTCATTTTCTGCAAAACGTAAGTCAACCAAGTACCCCCGCAACCTAATAAATTCCTTCATATTCTGCGACAACTCAGAATCCGGCAATTTGAGTAACTCCGCCTCAAGTTCTTTTGTCCGCTTGATACGTTGTAAAAGTTCAGGCGTGCGAGTTCGCATTGACGTAAAGAATTTTTTATACTTGTTAGGATCAGTATCATAAGAACAAGAACCTTCGGCATGATTAGGATGTGCAAATAAACCATATCCTGTCCATTCTCCATTATTAGTTGTATCAGGAATTTCAAGATACCATTGATGAATCAAATGTAATATTTTTTTTGAGCGAGGAATGATACGAATTTCATGTTCTATTTTATAGCGAACATAAGTTTTATTAATAATTGGCGACGATTCTTTTGATAATCTATAACCTTTATTTTGTAATTGTCCTCTAGTAAATATTTCAGGAATAATCGTACTACCGGATTGTTGATTTTGCATCTTATCATTAAAAATTTTGTCGTTTATATGATACGAATAAAGATGTTCAGCAAAAAAGTAAAATTTAAGATCAAATTTATTATTATTTTTTCCTTGTTCTACAAGAATATTAAATATATTGATGCGTTTTTTCAAAATTACATAATTTTGCGGTAAATTATCTCTGGAATATTCAGGAATTGGTAACCACACTGGTTTCAGATGGAAAAGCATTGTTTCGTTATGACGTAAAATTCGAGTTGGTCTTTTTCGGGTTCGTATAGTTACGGACTGACAAAGACCTTCAAATTCTACATCAAGGTCTTTAGGATAAAATCTCTGAAGCAATTCATTATCTCTATACAATTCTGCTGAAATATCGTCAAGAAAATCTGTACCATAAGTACAAGGTACTGCCTTCTCATTTTGATTAGTTGCAAAAAAACGTGCAAAACAAATATCGCCATATTTGATGTTTGCAGGATAAATGTCAACCGAAACGGTAAACGGTAAAATAATCTCTTTAGGCGTTTCCGCAAATGAAACAAGATTACATACTAACCAACTACAAATCGTTGTAATTGTGTATAAAAAAACTTTCATATTTTACCTTTGTTTTCTGATAAGTTCCCTACACTTTTAAAAAACTTTTTTTGTTTTCGATAAGATTAAGGAATATGCTGGAATATTAAGGATAAACGCATTCCTTATATTTTCTAAAAACTGCAATCTCAAGTGTAAAAAGTATATCACTCATTAATTCCTGTTATTAAATTACGTAAATATAAACAAATTATTGAATCATCGTGTTTGCCTGAATTTTTTTGATTTGTTCAGCGTTGAGTTTAACAACATGGTCTGTATCAACAGAGTAAAGCCATGTACTTGCATTCATTATATCACCGTCATTAATATTAGGATTATTGGGATTATGATCAACAAATCCAAATGTGTGTAATGTTTCATGTAACGTAACAAGTTGATTAATTTGATTTGATGTTCGTAAACAAGATGTTGAGTTCGCACTTATTCCAGTCACGGCAAAGTCTCTAATTGTTTCTTGAAAAATCATTATAACTCCGCCAATAGGGTTTATATTGGCATAACGTGGCGCTCGGTAACCGAATACACTTAACTCATTAGGTGCATCATAATCTTTCATAATTTCTGCTTCGTAACCGCCGATTGCTTGGATTGTCCAAAATTCATGTGTGTTGATATTAATATCACGTGATAAACTTCCAATATTTGTAACTGTACTAACATTTGCGTTGGGCAGGTTATGTACGAAAGGCGTTTCTGTTCTCCATCCGCCGTTACTCAAATTATCATTTTCATCAACGATCCATATCCAATTTTCGGGGTCTTGCGAAACTTCTTTGACTTCAATACATGCTGTTAACATTGCCGCGGTTAAAAGAGTAATATTTGGTTTTACAGGTTGTGCCAAAACGTCAAAATTCATTGGTTCATTTACAGGCGCTGTATAATCCCATGTTGTTCCTTGATCTGTTAGAGCAAATCCATCTGTTGCGGTTACTGTTGGCGCAGCCATTTGATCGAGTTCCATCCAAAGCGTTCTCCACACGGTCAAGAGTTCCGTTTGCGCGTAATTGTGAGTTTCTTTGTAACGTGTGGCTTCGGTTGTTCCTAATGCGGCAACGTTGGTTTTGGCTTGGTCGGTATCAACTACAACAATAAAATTATCGCCTGCGTGTGCCGTATCAATAATTATTGTTGTCGCAGACGCTGTCAATTTTGTACCAGTATAACCGTCAGAATAAACTACTACCGTTAAAGCCTTGTTAGTTGCTCCGGCGGCAATTGTTATTGAGCCGGTTGTTATTGACGATGTTGCGTAATTGTCGCCGCCTGTCCATGAACTAGCGTTATTATCATTATTTCCTAAACCAATAAAATTATCAGGATCAAAAAACTTGTAGTAAAGAGTTACAGAATCTGTTGCCGCTGTTTCTAATTTAAATACTAACTCAAATTTATTTTCAATAGCGCCGTTTGGCGTTGACTTTTCGGGAAATACTCGTTGACCTTGATTTACAGTGTCTGGAGATAATGTG
>JAISLW010000316.1 GCA_031277105.1 Planctomycetaceae bacterium
TTCGATCCGCAGATTATACAGATTAGAAAGATTATTGTTAAAAGTAATTCCAAATTCCGAATTAAAGATTTTGATTTCAAATTTAAAATAATCTTTTTAATCTGTTTAATCTGTGGACAAAAAAATTCGATCTGCAGATTATACAGATTAGAAAGATTATTGTTAAAAGTAATTCCAAATTCCGAATTAAAGATTTTGATTTCAAATTTAAAATAATCTTTTTAATCTGTGTAATCTGTGGACAAAAAATTTCGATCCGCAGATTATACAGATTAGAAAGATTATTGTTAAAAGGGCATCTCTAAAAATTGGTTATATTTCTTTAATTTTTTAGATTTTAATTTTTTTGCGTAGATTTTAATTTTTTTACAAATTTTTGTTTTAAAAATTTGAATTTTTTTTGTAATTTAACCTTTATTTTGTTGACAAATTTAATTGTTTTTCTGTAAATTTAATTGTTTTTTTGTATTTTTTTTATTTTGCTTTACTTTTTCGATTTATACTTATCAATCTGCTCATATTGTAAACCAAGTTTCGTATAGCGGGCGTCAAAATCAGTCTGGGATTCAATCGACTTTTTGATAGTACGGGAAGCAGGTTTTTCTCCTTTTTTAATTTGTTCGTAGTCGTCTTTGGTAAAGTGTTGTTTCGGAACATCGACAAATGTACCATCAATCGCTATACCGCCCTTAATAAGAACGCCTTGACGTTTAAGTTCGTCATTGAAGCGTTGAAAAAGTTTTTCAGCCAAACCTAATTGAGATAACTGCTCGCCAAACAACCAAATCGTTTTAGAATCCGGAATCCTGTCAACAGAAGTAATACCCAAAAACATAAGAAATGTACGACGATCACGTATCTGAAATTCAAATTGATCGTCTGATAAATTGTAAATATTTTTGAGAATAAGAACTTTGAACATCATAAGAACATCAAATGGAGGACGACCAGCGTTAGATTTACGCTCATGGGAACGAACTACTTCAAGTAAACTAATAAAAATATCCCAATTGATCATTCGTAATTCAATTATCGTAAGGGTTAGGAATGGTTAAAGGGAAATTGAAAAGTTCTAATACCAGCATAAAATTAAATACTACCAGCAAAGAACACAAATAATAGTAAAAACAAATTTATTATAACAAAAAATAAAAATCCAAAAAACAACACCAATATAATAATTTTTAGAGACGCCCTGTTTTAATACTTGTGAGTATCCGGTGATATTAAGCGGATCGTTTAAATACTCCGTTAATTTTGCTGTATCAAATATTCCATCTCCATCTGAATCAACCTCGTGTAAGACCGAAATTCTGATTCCATTTTCATCATAGTCGTATGTTGTCTTAACGATCCGACCGTTTTGATTTATTTCACTTACACGACCTAATGAATCATACGTATATACCCACGTTTCACTAATACCGTTTGCAAAGAAAGTTTTTGATTCTACACGTTCAAATTCATCATAGTTATATGTCGTTATAACACCTTCAAATGAAATTTGCTTAATGAGTCGTCCCTTGTAATCGTACTCAAAATATTCCGTGCTACCGTCAGGTAATGTGCGAGTCAGCTGATTCCCGTTGTCATCATACGTGAATTTTGTCTCGCGATTTAACGGATCGATAATTGACGTTTGATTGCCTTGCGAGTCATAAGCATATTTGTAAGTTGCGCCGTCTGGTAATATGACTTTTACTAATTGTCCATTATCATCGTATTCAAAATATCTTGTTTGACCGAGTTGATTAGTTTCTGAAATTTTTTGACCTTTTACGTTATATGATGCTTTTATTGTTGTTCCGTCCGGTTGAATCGTTTCAGTTATATTGCCGTACATAACATATTTGTACTCGGTTGTTCTGACTTCATTACCTGATCTAATAATTGATTTCTGGACGCGTCCTTGTGAATCATAGACCGTTTCTGAAATGATTCCGTCTGGTTGGTAAACCTTAACTTGACGATCAAGATTATCGTACTCATAAGAATTTCGTCCTTTATCAATAAATAGTGGTTTTCGTGAAATAGAAGTAATTAACCAATTTGTTTTAAGAGCATCTTTATGAATATACAGACAAATTCCTCGTCGCCTTGACAAACGCCAATGCGATCTTATCGAATTTTGATCTAATTGTACTCATAAAATAACATATTTTTTACTATTTTATATGGTTTCTACTGATTGAATATACTGTAATATTAACGGGAGTAATCCCATTCCGTGGCGGTTTATTGCTTACCCGAAAAAACCTTGCATTACATTAATCCCTGAAAATAAAGAATCTATCAAAGGCGGTCATTTTGTCAAGTAGGAAACATCATTGTCTTTCAATATGAAGCCGCTTAAAATTTTGAAAAAACAAAAAAACTATGATTTTTATAAATAATAAATATAAAAGGATTTCTACAATGTCGAAAATCTACACGGAATGGGAATACTCCCATATTAACGATTGGTATTATAAAATCAATCTATCACATCATCAGCAGCATCTTCATCTTCTTCTATTATTTCTTCAGAGTTCAATTCTATCGTAGAATTACCAATAATAAGACGTTCAAATCCTGACAACTGCAAAAATATAACTAAAAAAAACAAAAATAGAATTGATGTGAAAGGAATAAAAATTATACAATATAATACACTAATCGTATCAAACCAACTAACCCAAGAATAAAATACATAATAAATAAAATAATATATTGCCCAAACCCAAAACCATAATAGTATGGGCGCATACAACAAAATAAAAATAAGAGATGGTAATGCATCTCTTAATCTACCTTTTTTATTCCATTCAATTTTCATGTGTTATAATCCCTTAATATCTATATATTATTGAATATATGCGTTTACTTCGGGGAAAAAAGTACTTATACAATATTTAAATGATCCCCAGACATCAGTTCCGTATAAATCAACCAAAAACTCGTTTTGAAGTGTTCTATACTTTTCTCACTTTAAAATGCGTTTTTTTTTAATTTTTTTGTATGTGGAAATTTTCGGCGAGTAGTGTGCGTAGTGATGTCTTGTGTTTTTTTATGTTTTTGAAAAAATTTTTACA
>JAISLW010000359.1 GCA_031277105.1 Planctomycetaceae bacterium
AAGTGGGACATGAGGGACAAATGGGACAATTTTTTTGTAACAAAAAATCAGGCTACTGGATCGCAACCGTCCCGCCTGCTATTTGCCGATAGGCAAACCAAAAGGCGGTTGCGATCAAATCCTCGCTCATTAGCGGTTGAGTACAACCGCATGCAGGCGAGACGCCCGCGAGCCGGGGCTGCAGGCGTTTCGCCAGCGAATCTGAAGGAACCCAGGCGAAATGTCCGCGATCCTGAAATGCCTGCGATCCTAAAATGCAGGCGAGACCAACGGATCGCGGGCGTCCCGCCTGCACTTTGCCGAAAGGCAAACAAAAAGGCGGTTGAGATTTTAACCTCGCTCATTAGCGGTTGAGTACAACCGCTTGCAGGCGAGACGCCCGCGATCCTGGGATGCAGGCGTTTCGCCTGCGAATCTGAAGGAACACAGGCGAGACGCCTGCGATCCTTCTGACGATTTTTTGTAACAAAAATTCTATCCCCTATCCCCTATCCCCTATCCCCTATCTCCTATCTCCTATCTCCTATCTCCTATCCCCTATCCCCTATCTCCTATCCCCTATCTCCTATCCCCTACTCACTAGCGCCTAAATTTTCGTGAACATTTATCAATTATTTATTTTCTATTTTTATTCCGTTTTTTGGGATGTTGCATTTGTGTAGGATGTATTTTGCGTGTTTTAATATTAGGATTTGCGTATTTTTATTTTCGTTGAATTTTGAGTATCCTGCGGCGATTGACGATGCGCCTCCGATAGTTAAACCGCTTCGTCCGTTTTTACAACAAGTAATATTGTCCAGAATAATATTTGTTGCGCCGTTTACGGCTGCAATGCCGTCTAATTGGTATCCTTGAACTGTCAAGTCGTGAATTTTTATATTTTTTGCTTGAATGATAGATATTCCTGTTTTTAGTTTTGAATATGTCAAGTTGTAATCATCGGCAAACATGGGCGATTTTTTGCCGTCCGTTTTAAAATAAACATAACCGCGTAAAATACACCAACTCTCCGGCGCTAATTGCGGCAACTTAATTGCATCCGGCGCAACTTGTATCCTTTTCAACGGCTGCCCGTCTTTGAGAATATGAAAATACGTCAAATTTATATCTTGCGCCGGTAATCGGAACTTGAAAATATTGTCTTTGTGAAATTTCCATACGTCAAACGGAATCGGTTCAGAACCTTCCAAAACAGCGCCGCATCCCTCGATAACAACAGCGTCGTCTTCACTGCGTCCGCTGACATTTTTGCCTGATAACGTTATTGATTCTTTGTAAGGTTTAGCCGGATCAAGTATAAGCCGGTCGCCAGACTGCATCAATTTTAGACCTTGTTTAATTGTACGGACGGGACCGTTTTGCATACCGCCGTCATGTTCGTTGAAGCCGGAATTATTGTCGTCGCCAACAGACGAATTAACAAATATATCACGCCCATACAAAAACGACGCAAAATACGCAAAAAATAAAAAAAATACAATACGCAAAATTTTAATAACTCTTGGCATAATAATTTTAAAAGGACGTTTCTAAAAATTCATTTGTTTAGGTAGGCGGCTAAAAAAATTAAACACTGTGCCGAAACGCCGCCTACCTTTTTGCAAAAAAATGAATTTTTAGAGATACCCAATTGACGTTGTATATAAAATAATTTTTGAAAATTTTCTTCTCTGTGAACTCTGTGTTCTCAGCGCTTAAATAAAAAACTGTTTTTAGAAGTTGCCTAAAAAAATTTTTGTGAACGGTTACGTATTTTTTTATTCGTTTGCTAGTTCTCTTGATCTTAGAGTTGCGGCTTGAACGGCGTCTATTACGGCGGCGCGGAAACCTGAATTTTCTAACGATGCGACGCCAGAAATAGTTGTTCCTCTTGGACTACAAACCTTGTCCTTTAAGACTGCCGGATGCTCACCCGTTTGCAGTACCATTTTTGCCGATCCTAACACGGTTTGCGCCGCTAGTTTCAACGATAGTTCCCGCGATAACCCCATCTTTACTCCGCCATCCGCCATCGCCTCAATCATCATATAAACATAAGCCGGTCCACTACCAGATAACCCAACAACCGCATCCAATTGGCGCTCTGGAAATCTTATCGCAATTCCTACAGTTGATAATAAACTTTGAGCTAAATTTGCGTCGTCGTCGGTCGCTCCCTCCGAAACGCAATAACCGCACACGCCTTCGCCAACATGACAAGGCGTATTCGGCATAACTCTCACCAAACGCGCAGACGTTCCCAACTCCTTCAAATACGCCGTAATCGGTATCCCCGGCGCAATCGAAATCCATAAACGATTAAACCCATGCGCACGAACCGCCGCCAAAGAATGCAACACGTCATGCATCTGCTGCGGCTTGACCGATAAAAAAACTACCTCCGATTGCTTGACAAGTTCCTCTATCGTCTTTACGGCATTGCCGCCCGTTACCTTAGCAAATCGATCCGACGCTTCAACCACTAAATCATAACCAAATAATTGTTCCGGTCGAACCGTCTGCGTCTTCAAAAAACCAGACGCAAGCGACGTCGCCATCTGACCAGTACCAATAAATCCTATCTTCTTTTGCATAAAATTCACCTCGTTTAAAATCGTAAATCCATAAAATCGTAATTAAAATCCACAGATCATTTTTTTTAATGATCCGCAAATTACACGGATAATTTTTAAGGGACAGGAAGGACAAGTTGGACAATTTTTGTAACAAAAAATTATTATCTAGTTTTCTAAAAAACTAATCGCCTATCGCCTAACCTCTACTCTCTAACCCTTAAAATTTATCGTTTAAATTTCCGTGAACGGTTGGTTACCTTCAATCTTAACCTCCTAGCAGCGATGCGGCGTATTGCGGTAATTGATTTGCAATGCTCAAAGTTCTTGCGCCGGCTTGCACTAAAATTTGGGCGCGTGTTAATTTTGAGCTCTCTTCGGCAAAATCGGCATTTGAGATTTGCGATTCTGCAGTTGTGATTTGCGTGAGATTGTCTTGCAACGCCGTTATATTTGGCTCTAGCGTACTCTTTTGCAACGCTCCCAATCTTCCCCTTAAAATTGAAATAGATAAAATTGCTTCCCCAACTATCTTGTCCGCCAGTTTGTTATTTGTCAATAAATCAGCATTGTTGCCGCTGCGTAATTGATACAACATTCCCGAAACGCCGCCAAGATTAACCGTATTTACACTCTGAATTCCAATTCTGATCTGTTGCCCCGAAACTACTTCGGGACCAACTTGAAAAATTGCGCCGCCTCCGGTAATCGTAAAATTGACCACATCGCCCGCCAAAACGTCCTTGCTCAAATACGCTTCAAAATCAAGCGAAGCGCTGTCAAGCGAAACCTTCCGTCCATCGCCTTTCATTTTAACGCCATTCGCCATCGCTACAATATCCGTCCCCGCCGCATAGTCAACTATATTGCCATTGACGTCCCGCAACTCAAATTTACCAATCACCGTGCGAACCGAAACTTTTTGATTTGATCCTTGTTCTACCGATTCAAAAATTAACCTGTGCGGATCGTCGTCGGCGGCGCCCAACATCCTAGCGCCGCCGCGATAACCCGCGTCATAAATTCCATCGCGTAACGCCAGATAATCATCGCTTAAATTCACCTTTCCAGCGCCGTCTCCTAATTGCTCGATGCGAAATAAATCCTTCGTTCCTTTGCTCGTCTCAATTGCCGATGCGATTTCGTTAGCCGTCGCTCCGTCGTGCATATAAACAATTATTTCACGTTTGTCCGCATCATAATCCGCCCACATTGTTTCGCTTGTATCCGTTAATTTTACGTACCTGAATCCTACGCCTTCCAAGTTGCCGCCCGCCTGTTTCGACAAAACCGTAAAAGATGAATTTATCCCGCCCGCCCCAACAACTCTGCCTAACGGATACCCCGCAACTAAACACTCCCCATACGAATAAAACGGAATTGGATGATAAATTATCTCATCGCATTCATCGACTTCCAACGTCGGCTCAAGTATTCCCTTGCCCCAGTCGTCGTCGCATTCTTGGCTTACAATTAAATTGTCGCATTCGTCGTATTTCCACGTCCGGTTTAAGTTGTCCATTCCGGGCGGTTTAATTAAACTGACGCTTATTCCGCGCGTCTGCTCCGCCGTCAACATATTCATAAAATCAACTAAATCCCGCGCCGTCGTTATTGACTTACCGTTGCCGTCCGTCGCAAGATGCACGACCATATAACCAAGATCGTCGTAACGTTCTCCAAGTTGAATCGTAACCATGTTTACGTCATTTGCCGTTTTGCCGTTTGAGCCGGTAATTTTACGAATATTATCGTTACGAAAATCAATATTGCCTTTACCTGCGATAGTTTTGTCGTCGCCTAACACTTCGGCAAAAAATATTGAGTTTAACTCCGGTTCAGAATTGATCGCCGCAACCGCGTCGGCGCCCGAAATTTTATCGCCAAGATAAATTTCCAACACGCCATTTTTACCGCCGGTGTTACCCGTGTTTCCAATCTCTACAATATTGCCGCTTGTAAAAGTATTGCCGAATGTCGCTATTCCGGGACCCGCCGGATTAGCCGCATTTATTCTGTTCCAACTATAATCATATTCCGCTCTGAAAATTCCGGTCGCATTGATTTTATCGACCGCTTCCGATAACGTAACAGAGGCGTCGTTGACGCTAACAACTAACTTTTTCCGCACGTCGTCGTAATAAGTTTTAACCCGCTCAATTTGATTCTTGTCTAACTCCGCTACAATCGAAACATTGTTTAACTCTTCGCCGCCTTTAACGCCGTAAATAATGAACTTGCCCGTTTCGGTCGGCGTTCCTGTATTTGCGTCGTCGTTTACGCTGCAATACGCCATCGCATTAGACGGTCCGTCAACATAACGCGCATAATTTTTCGCCCCCGTATAATTGTCGTCAAGTCTAATCATTCTTATTGCCATGTTGTCGTAATCGTCGCCGCCGTATTTCGCGCGTACTGTAAATGCCGCATTAGGATTCTGGGCAAGAAGACTAGCAACCGGACGGTCGTCATAATCTACATCCATTGACCGTTCAAATGAGATTCCAAGATCGGAATTAGCGCCGTCGGTAACAAATAAAATATCCGGCGAATTTTTTGGACCTAAAAATTGCAGCCCTGTTTCTTCATACGGGTCGCCGTAATACGCCGCTTCGTCAAATAACGTTACGTAACCGCCGCCGGTTTGCCCGTATGGAATAGCGGCGTCGAACATTGCCCCCAGCGTAACATCGCAATTTATAAACGCCGCCAGTTCCGCCGCCGTTACCGCCGTCTCATAACCGCTGCTGCCGCCCGTCAAAACATTCGTATAAACTTTAACGGCAATATCTTTATCCAAAACGCTATCAAAAATCGTTCCCTTTCCATTGCCCGTAGTCGATACGATAAAATTTGCGGCTATCAATTTATTCGCCGGATCGTTAAACGCATCAATAATACTTTGCACCTGCGCGTTTTCCGCAACCGTAATAAACAAAACCTGATTGTCCGTCCCAATATCGCCCGCAACACGACCCGTGTAAATATAACTATTGTTAGCGCCTGCCGGAGTCATTCCGCCCAACGTGCCGCCCGCTAAACCGCCCGAAACCGGAACACTCAACGGTACAGTTTTACCGTCAAGAGCGCCGCCGGAATTGGACAACTTGTAAGATACGGTAAAAATTCCGGTATCTTCAATGGCTTTTTTAATTGCGCCGTAACTTGCGTTTGTCGATGGAACGGCGTTATCAATCCATCCGCGAACATGCAATATTTTTGTCTGCTCGTCGTAAACTGCCGTTACTTCGCCTTGATTGTAAGCGCCTTCGTCGTGTTCAAACGAGATTTTAATATCGTTGTATTCTGTACCGGATTCTCTTGCTACAATTCGTCCGATTACGTCGTATGTTGTGCCGTTTTCCGAATATGCGGCGGCGTGCGTAATAGTAGCGGCGGCGTATTGAGGTTTTTCAAAATATTCAAGTCCGACCGGCGGCGTTGTAGTTGACGGCGTTTTGATAAATACGACGTCGGTGTTTTCAAATTTCATACCTGGTACGGTTGAAATTATGTTGAGCGAATTATTGGGGCGTGCGTCGTAAGTTGTAACGTAACCGGTTTCGTTTCCGGTTAAGGCGCCGGAAATATATTTGAAATCTTTCAAGGCGTTAATTGCGGTTTCGAGTTCGGTTACCGAAGGCGGATTTATGCCGTCGTATAAGATTTGTAATTTCCCGTTTGATTTATTGTAATTTAGCGCAACTTTGCCGCCGCCTGTAATTGACGTCGCCGACGTTTTAACATATTCGACTTGACGTATCAATTGATCATTTTTCGTTTCAATAATTAACGGAGTTGTAGGAATGGTTGTTGGGATTTCGTATGTATGTATTCCGGCAAAAGACTCGTCGAAGTTTTCAATTTGCGGCGCTTTCTGCTCTTGCATTTTAATTTTAAATTCGATGATTCCAGGATTTATTCCGTCCGGTTCGGTGATGGTGTAAGTTGTTTCGGTTGTGTTTCCAGCGGTGAATTTTATTGTGTAATTTCCGGCGGCGCTTCCTGCGATTAGCGCTGTTAGGTTAATATCGTTATCGGTACCGGCGCCGGCGCTAGTCAACATAATTTGTCCGTGCGTGGCTTCGTTGCCGACAATAGCCTTTACTCCGGTTGAATCGGTTACGGCGTTTATAGCGGTTGCAATATCTTCAACGCTAGAACCTGCCGTAAACTTAAAAGAATCGACTCCGGCGCTTCCGGCAACTTCAATTACGGTATCATAACTTATGCCAGGTTGATCATAAAATAGTCGGGCGTTTGTAGCGGTATCGATTACTTGTATGTTTACGTCCATTTGCGCTTTCGTTCCTAAATTCGCCTGAAAGACTTTTAAGTCTTGCAATAAATTTCGGTCAACTCCGCGCGTTTGAAAATTCATCGATCCGTCAAGAACTGTTTTGCCAAGATAGTTTGTCGTTTTCGCAATTCGATCAATAGAATCAAGCGTAGCGTCGATTTGCAATTGATTCGCTTCAATTTGACTAGACGACATCGTGCCTTCGTTAGCGGCTTCAACTATTAGTCCTTTGAGATCGTTTAGCAAATTGTTTATTTGCCCAAGCGAACTATCGGCAATAGAAATTAAACTATTTGCGCGTTGCGTGTTTATAATCGCTTTAGACGTAGCCGTCATGTCGCTTTTTAATAACTCGCTCGCAATCAAACCCGCAGGATCGTCTTTGCCGGAATTTATCCGCAATCCTGTACTAAGTCTAGTCAGAATATCTCCCAAATCAGACATATTTTGTTTAATCTGATTACGGGCAATAAGCGATGGAACATTTGTCTGGACATAAAGTCCGGTCATAAGAATACAATCCTTTGATCAAATTTGACAACTCGCAAAATTACAAACGTTTTGCAAGTTTAACAAAATATACGGCTCGTACTTGAATTGCTACGATATAAAACCGACAATATTTGCCATCCGAAATCTAGGCGGGCAACGGTATAACGCAATTTCAAGTAAGAACAGTTTAAAAACTGAAGCCTCCAAATTTTGCTTCAGTGCGGATAAATTGAATCCCAACTTAACCGTTGAAACTATATCGACCGGCAAGAGCAATTCTCTAAAAAGATGAATCCGTCTTGCTGGTCGTTTCGGTTAATTCAACTAAAACGCCTGTAATAAAAAGTCCGTATGTAAGGATAATAATGATTATTCAGAATTGAATTTTATTGAAAGATTAAAAAAAGGTAACCGTTCACGGAAATTTTTTTAGCAAATTACGTATTGGTTAAACAAATTCCCGTGAATGGTTACAAAAAAAGAATAGCAGTTTACGCAAATTAAACGCAGTGGCGAAACGCCGCCTACCTGGACAAATGAATTTTTAGAAATACCCAGAATTTTTAGAAATACCCAGTATGCGAAGTATAGATTGCGGGCGAGAGGATTTGAACCTCCACGCCTTGCGGCATTGGATTCTAAGTCCAACGTGTCTGCCAATTCCACCACGCCCGCAAGTAATCAAGGTCAAGAATTGTATCACGTATTAGCCGTAGTTGTAGTAGGGGGATTAAGCGAAAAATTAAACATGTGAATACTTGTAAACTGTTCGTACTTTAATTTGCGATTTACCTTCGCCTGGCTAGTTTTCGGGCGGCAGGCTTTGACGTTTTTAAATCTATGAAATTAAAGTACTAGATGTATAATATTTCAGTTGGGCGTCTCTAAAATTTCATTTGTCCAGGTGGCGGCTAAAAAAATCAAACACCGTGCCGAAACGCCGCATTACGGTTTACGTTATCAATAAATTTTATTACTTCACTAGGTCTAAAATAATTATATTTTAGACCTTGCGAATTATTAAAGTTTAATAATCGTTTCACACGTATTGCGATGTTTCGGCGAAACATCGCCTACCTTTTTACAAAAAAATGAATTTTTAGAGA
>JAISLW010000389.1 GCA_031277105.1 Planctomycetaceae bacterium
TAATATACAAGATAGATTTATTTTAGGCGTTGTGAAATATTAACATTTATTAGCAACATAAACTCTATTGCGGCGTTTCGGCGAAACGCCGCCTACCTGGACAAATGAATTTTTAGAGACGCCCAAATAAATTTGTGGTTTTTAGAAGTTACCTAAACAGATTTTTGTAATGGTTATTGATTTAAAATGCAAGCAGACGTATTTGTTGAGATGGAATGTTGTCAATGTAATCATGACGGTGAATCCGTTTGTGGCGATGATTTTTTGTTTGAGCGTATTTTGGCGGAGAATCGTCATTTGGCGGCGCTTTCGGATGGTTTGGGCAGTGGGATTAAGGCGAATTTATTGGCGACGATGACGACTACGATGGCGTTGAGGTTTATTCATTCGAATATGGATGTTTTGCAATCGGCGGAGGTGATAATGGACACGTTGCCGGTTTGTGAGATACGTAAAATTAGTTATGCGACGTTTACGATTTTTGATTTACAAATTGGCGGCAAGTCGCGTGTAATTGAGATGGAAAATCCGCCGTTTATTCATTTACGTAACAATAATGATTTGTATGTTGAACGTCGTAATTTGGTAGCGAAACGTTGGACTTCGCGTAATGTTCAATTGTCGGAGATACGTATTATAAGCGGCGACCGGTTGATTGCGTTTACGGACGGCGTAACGCAAGCGGGACTAGGCGGCGATGAATATAAATTAGGTTGGCGGCGCGAGGGAGCGTTGGATTTCATAAAAAGTCAAGTTGCAAAAAATCCTGATATTTCCGCAATGGAATTGTCTAGCGCCGTCGTTCATGCGGCGAAACGACGTAATGAAAATTATAAATGTATTGATGATATTAGTTGCATGGTAATTTATTTGCGTAAACCGCGAAAATTAAGATTGTTGACAGGACCGCCTTTTCACAATGAATCTGATGCGGCATACGCCGAATTAGTTCGTGATTTTGACGGAAAAATAATTTTATGTGGTGGAACAACCGCAAAAATTATTGCAAGAGAATTAAATCGAAAAATCGAATTTGACGTCAAAATGGTAGGTAAAGGCGGCGGTTTGCCGGCGCCGTCGTATATGGATGGAATTGATCTTGTTACGGAGGGAATTTTAACTTTGACTGACGTCGTGAAAAGATTAGAAAACGATAATAACTCGCAAACAAATATTTTGCCTTTATCGTCGGAAAAAATTATAGAACTCTTGCGAAGTAGCGATGAAATCGAACTAATTGTAGGCGCTAAAATAAACGAAGCGCATCAAGACCCAAACTTGCCAATCGATCTAGAAATAAGACGAAACATAATTAAACGCCTAAAAAATATACTCGAAGAAAAATACCGAAAAAAAGTTTTAATAAAATTTTTCTAAAACAACAATAAATAAAGTAACCGTTCACGGAAATGTCAGCGATAAATTTTAGGGGTTAGGGGTTAGGGGGTAGGGAGTAGGGGGTAGGGAATAGTTTTTTAGAAAACTAAATAATAGTTTTTTGTTAAAAAAAAATTATCTGAAGGATCGCAGGCGTCCCGCCTGCATGCGGTTGTACTCAACCGCTAATGAGCGAGGTTTAAATTGCAACAGTTTTTTTGTTTGCCTTGCGGCAAATTGCAGCCGAGACGGCTGCGTTCCTTCTCAAAAAAATCTTTTTAATCTGTGTAATCTGCGGATCGTTTTTTAAATGATCCACAGATTACGCAGATTAGAAAGATTATTAGCCGTGCCGTATAAACTGGTAACATAATAAATTAAAAAAATTTTCAGAAAAATGTCATTTTATTCGAAAATTGCTATTGTGTGATTTTTAAAAAAATGTTATAGTCCCGCCCTGTTTGCCATAGATAACCTTTAATAACAAATTTTTTATTTAACCACAGGGTATCTCTAAAAATTCATTAGGGCATCTCTAAAAATTCATTTGTCAGGTAGGCGGCTTAAAAAATTAAACACTGTGCCGAAACGCCGCATTAGATTTTATGTTGCTAATAAATTTTATTATTTCACAACGTATAAAGTACATCTATTTTATATGTTATGAATTATTAAAATTTAACAATTATTTTATACGTAATGCGACCCAAAAAATAAACACAGCGGCGAAACATCGCCTACATTTTTACAAAAAATGAATTTTTAGAGATACCCTATAGATCTTGAAGTCAAAAATTTTGACTTCAAGTTGCAAGAAAAATTAAAATGTCCGATATAGTGCAATTCAAGCAGGTTGAAGAAAAGATAATTACGATTCGCGGTCAAAGCGTGATACTTGATAGCGATGTGGCGGAGTTGTACGGCATAACAACGAAAGAAGTTAATCAAGCTGTTAGGAATAATCCAGAAAAATTTCCGTCTGGTTACATATTTGAATTAACGACGGAAGAATGGGATTCTTTAAGGTCAAAAATTTTGACCTTAAAGAAATTGAGTCGAGTCGAACACAAAAAATATTTACCGAAAGCATTTGCCGAAAAGGTTTGTACATGTTGGCGACAATACTAAAGAGTCCGGCGGCGGTACAAACAACAATTGCGATTGTTGAAACGTTTACAAAAGTTCGGAATTTATCGCAAAAAATAAATGAGTTGACAACAGTATCAGACAAAGAATTACAGAAAAAACTAATGCAATCAAGCGGCGAATTGATTACGGAATTACTTGATACAGAAATTGAAACAACAGATACCGAAACGTCAATAGAATTAAATTTTGCCGTATTAAAATTTAAACACACGGTCAAAAAAGGTATCAAAAAATGAACTGGTCGAAAATTTCGACCACCTCGACATTCAAAACTAATATATCTTGTGGTCGAAAATTTCGACCTCAAGTTGCAAGAAAAATTAAAATGTCCGATATAGTGCAATTCAAGCAGGTTGAAGAAAAAATAATTACGATTCGCGGTCAAAGCGTTATACTTGATAGCGATGTGGCGGAGTTGTACGGCATAACAACGAGAGAAATAAATCAAGCAGTAAAAAATAATCCTGAAAAATTTCCAGAAGGTTATATCTTCAAGTTAGAACCAAGTGAATGGGAAAACTTGAAGTCAAAATTTTTGACTTCAAGTTGGGGAGGTAAACATAAACTTCCTAAAGCCTTTACGGAAAAGGGGTTGTACATGTTGGCGACAATACTAAAGAGTTCGGCGGCGGTACAAACAACAATTGCGATTGTTGAAACGTTTACAAAAGTTCGGAATTTGTCGCAAAAAATAAATGAGTTGACAACTGTGTCGGATAAAGAGTTACAGAAAAAACTAATGCAATCAAGCGGCGAATTGATTACGGAATTACTTGATCCGGAAATTGAAACAACAGATACCGAAACATCAATAGAATTAAATTTTGCCGTATTAAAATTTAAACACACAATCAAAAAATGTACGAAAAAATAATTTTGCAAATCCAATTATTTTATAAAAAACAAAAATAATTAAGGAAACAATAAATTGAGTTTATCAACATTAGCCGACAGATATTGTCCCTTGATGTGCCGACCGATTTTGAGTCGAGTACAGCAATCACCGATTGGAAAGCGGCTTGCCAGTGGAGTATTCTATTTGGCATTTGCTTCTGTCGTAACAAAAGGAATTGGTTTGATTTCCACGATTCTTATCGTCAGAATTCTTGGTCGTGAAAGTTATGGCGAATATGGGATGTTATTATCTACATCTACGTTGTTGGTTACGATTGCAGATTTTGGATTAAGTTTTTCAGTAACGAAATTTATTCCAGAACTATTAGTAAAAGACAGAGAACGAGTTGGTAAGATTATTGCTTTAAACTATCTTTCCATATTAGTTTTTAGTATTTTTTTTGCTTTTATTTTATGTATTGTTTCACCTTGGTTTTGTGCGTATTTACTTGCGGCTCCTCAATTGACCGGAATGATGCGATTAGCCACTTTAATGATAGTTTTAGCATCTTTTGCAATGATCCAAAAAGGAATTTTGCGTGGTTTTCAAAATTTCAATGGGCTTGCTTTATCAGAGATACTTGCAAGTATTGTAAAAATGGTGTTTTTAGTTCTTGGTTCTTATTACGATGGTTTACGAGGTGCAATGTTTGGTTATGGTTTAGGGCTTCTTTGTGAAAATTTATTGAGCAGTTATTTTATTCACGGTAATGTCAAAAAATATCAGATTAAATATTCATTTCGAAAATCGCACCAGGAATTACCAATTTTGTACAAATTTAGTATGCCAATATTATTTACTTCAGTAATATCAACAATAACTTATTGGTTGGTT
>JAISLW010000394.1 GCA_031277105.1 Planctomycetaceae bacterium
TAATAACAATTATCGTTACAAAAATTCTCTGGGACGTTCTCCCAAACCTAATTCTCTTGGTTTATTTTTTGGTTTCACACTTGTTGAACTTTTGGTAGTAATTGCAATCATCGGTTTACTGATTGCATTGCTTTTACCCGCCGTTCAAGCGGCACGCGAGTCCGCACACCGCATGACATGTTCCAACAAGATAAAACAAATATCATTAGCCTGCCACGTATTTCACGACGCTAATAACGCATTGCCGCCAATAGGTATTCGTAACAGCAGCGGCGCCGGCGCCGCTGGAAATAATTTTCGTCGCGGATGGCGAGTTTTGATTTTGGCATATATTGAGCAACAAGGTTTGGCTGACTTGATTGAAAAAGGCGGCGCCGCTACTTCCGAAACCGGCACATATCCTTCTAAACCTGGTGGGATTGATAAAGTACCTTGGGATAGCGATTATTTACCTTGGAAGGCTTACATCAATGTTTATCGTTGTCCGTCTGATCCCGACGCTTTACGTAGAGGATCAGGTAATCTACCTAACCCTGCAAGTTATCGCGGTTGCATGGGCGATTTGTCGTGGGCTTGGAATCATGGAGGTTCTCCCATAGAGATTACGGCGATGCGCGGCGTTTTTGATAATCGCGGACGAACCTTTAACGAAATAACCGACGGATTAAGTAATACTCTTTTTATTGGCGAGGCTCTTGTTGATACGCCTAATTCCGGCAAAAGAGTTCGCGGCGGTTTGGCGTTAAAGATGGATCCTGATCACACGCCTAATTCTT
This sequence comes from Planctomycetaceae bacterium, assembly GCA_031277105.1. Lineage (GTDB taxonomy): Bacteria > Planctomycetota > Planctomycetia > Pirellulales > Thermoguttaceae > WRKP01. The sequence goes on from JAISLW010000394.1 coordinate 777, forward strand.
GTTACGCTAATTTCGTAACCGGCAATCATAACCTTTACGCAACAAATACCGCTAACGGATGGTTCGGGACACGCTGGGCAGACGCCGTTCCTTGTCAATCTGGATTCAACGCTAACATTCCGCCAAATGGTCCAGCATGTAGTTGGTCAGGCGATCAAAGTACAGTATTTGTTCCGATTACAAGTTACCATTCGGGCGGCGCTAATTGTTCGCGTGTTGACGGTTCTGTTTCATTTTATAATGACAATATTGATCACGGCGATCTTAGCGTTACAGGTAGAGCCGATACTTATACCGGATCGCCTTATGGCGTTTGGGGCGCATTGGGATCAGTAAACGCAGATAATTAAGTGAACTTCTAAAAACCACAAATTTATTTTTATTAACCGCAGGGTATCTCTAAAAATTCATTTTTTTGTAAAAAGGTAGGCGATGTTTCGCCGAAACGTCGCAATACGCATAAAATAATTATTAAATTTTAATAATTCATAACGTCCAAAATAAATTTATTTTAGGCGTTGTGAAATATTAACATTTATTAGCTACATAAACTCTACTGCGGCGTTTCGGCGAAACGCCGCCTACCTGAACAAATGAATTTTTAGAGACGCCCCACAGAGAAGACAGAGTAAATTTTTAATTGGAATCAAGAGACAATAAGGACATTTGGGATATGAGGGACAAATAGAATTGACTTAATAACAATGATTGGGTATCTCTAAAAATTCATTATTGATTTAATTTTAGAGAACCATCGAATGATTGATCGTTTCTCCCAATAATGAATTTTAGAGATACCCAATTGTAAATTAAACGTAACGTAAATTAAATTTGCCCTAAATACTTTTATTGTCTTTATTGTTTCTTGAAAAAAATCATTAACCCAAAGGAGAAAAAATTATGAGAAATAGAAAAATTTTTCAAACGAGTACGATAATTTTTATCGGAATTTTGTTTGTTTCGGGATGCGGGCGGGACAGCGTTCCGGTAGAAAAAGTTACGGGCATAGTAACTATTGACAACAATCTTGCCGCCGACGTTACCGTTTCATTTCATCCGAAGAGCGACGGCAATTTACGCGCCTCAATTGGACGCACCAACGATAAAGGCGAATTCGATATGTCAACAGGCGGCGCAAAAAAAGACGGCGCAATGAGTGGCGATTACTCCGTAACATTTTCAAAATATATTCTTGTTACGCCAGACGGCGCTGAAGCAAAACAATTCGCATTCAACGCCGACGGCTCGCCGCCGCCCGAACAAGAATTAACAAAAAAATACCTCGTCGCCGAAAAATATCGAAACCCCAAAAAACCGCTCTTTGAAATAAAAGTCGAAAAAGGAAAAAAAAATCATTACGTATTCAATTTAGAAAGCGAATAAAACTTGAATAACAACACAACCTTGTTTTTACGCAGTTCGCATGTTACATTAAACGAAACTATTCACGGAAATTTTTAAATTCGGGATTTAAAAAAACATTCCACAACGGTAAATACAATTTCAAGCGTGAATATTTTAAAACCTTAACCCCACAAATTAAATTTATGAAAAGAGATCAAAGACGAATATTGCGTCGTGATTTTGTTAAATCTGGCGTTTTATCTGCGGCGGCGTTTTCGCCGTTGTTTGTTCCTCGTTGCGTGTTTGGCGACGGCGTTAATGTTGGCGCTAATGAGTCGGTTAAAGTTGCTTTAATTGGTCTTGGCGGTCGTTGCGCGTGGCTTTGTAACCATGAATTTCCGTCAGTTTCCGGTATCAAGATAGTCGCCGCTTGCGACTTGATGCAACCTCGCATCGACGCTTTTATGAATCGTTATAAAGATTTAAAAGCGGCGCAAGGTTACACTGATTTTCGCAAGATGATCGAAAAAGAAAAACCGGACGGCGTAATGACAATTACCGCAACGCATCAGCGCGCATGGATTGCGGCGATAGCGATGCAGATGGGTTGTCATGTTTATATTGAGAAACCGATGGCGTTGACGATAGAGGAAGGACGCTACTTGGTCAACGCCGCTCGCAAATTTAACCGAATTACGCAAGTCGGCACGCAACAACGCTCATTGCCGCTGTGCAAATGGGCTTGCCAACAAGTTCAAAACGGCGCTATCGGCAAAATCAAAGTTGTTCAAGCGCCTAATTTCGTCGGACCGAATATATGGACTGACCAGCCGCAAGAACCTTACCCCGCCGGAATGAACGACGAGACTTGGGATACATGGACAAATCAAGCGCCGCTGCGTCCTTATCATCGGCGTATCCATCTCGGCTGGTCAAATTGGCGGGATTACGACGCTGGCGGTTTAAGTTTCGGCGTCAGCGGATGGGGAACGCATTCTTACGACCAAGTCAACATGGCGCTAGGAATGAACGAAACCGGTCCCGTCGAAATCATACTCGAAGAAGAATGCACAATCCAAAATTCAGGTAAATTCGTAGCCCGAAAACCCACAGACGATGAAACAGGCGCCGCTTACTACGGAGGCGCAAAAGTTACAGGACCACGCGCAAAAATGAAAATGTTTTTTGCAAACGGCGTAGAGTTGCGATTACATCTTGACGGCGATAGAGGTCCAGGTTTGGGTTGTATTGTTACGGGAGAAAATGGAAAAATAGAAATCAACCGCCATAAACTTTCGTCAAACCCAAAAGAACTAACCGCAAATATGCCGGACGAATTCAAAAACAAAAGACCCGAATCCGTTTATCATATCGAAAATTGGTTAGAGTGTATTAAAAACGGCAAAAAATGTAACGCCGACGTCGAATACGGACAACGCTCGACAACTTTATGCGAATTGGTAAATATCGTAAGAACAACCGCAAAAGTAGGTGAAAAAATTACATGGGATCCAACAAACGAAAAATTCAAAAATAACGAAAAAGGTAATGAATTACTAAAAAGACAAAGACGAAAAGGTTACGAATTACCAGATATATCGTAATTTTTTAGAGAGAGTTTTTTTAATTCAGAATTATTTTTTTAATAATCTTTTTAATCCGTGTAATCTGTGGATCATTATTTTTGTCCACAGATTACGCAGATTAGAAAGATTATTTTTAAATCTGAAATCAAAATCCTTAATTCCGTATTTCAAATTCCGCATTCCGAATTTACCAAAGTTTTTTATTCATTGATTTTTATTTTTTTGTTATTTGAGTTTGCTTTTAGTTCTGGGGCGTACATGGCTTCGATTGTTGCGGGTAATGTTGTAAAGGTTCCGGGTTGTTCGGCGCGTAATCTGTACGTTACCGAATATTTGCCCCGACTTAAACGATAGACGAAAAATAAAACTCGCTCATTTCTAAATTCAACATACGCCCCTAATTCATTGCCGTTATAACCACTCCTAACTTCCACCGGCTCAAATCCCGCACACTTCCAATCACCCGCCAATAAACTCTCATAGTCATTCTTGCTCTCAATCAATAACTCCACTTCAACCAAATCACCGCCGTCATACTTGTCCGAAATCACACGCTCATACTCCTCAACTCGCTGATTTACAACTTGCCCACGACTCCCCAACACTTTTGCCGCCGCCGAATCATTTCGCCTCAATAAATAAAAACGCCGCTCTATCTTAACTTCCAAACCCGACCCCTCAATCACTTCCTCCTGCGTAAAATTCTCAAAATATGCGTTGACATAAAGAGGAGAATTATCGTTACGATTATTATTGACGCTGTTATTAACGTTGTTATTATTGACGCTGTTATTATTGGCGACGTTGTTGTTGCGTTTGCGAAATTCTATTTTGTGGGCGCCGGTTGAAATTTCATCACCGGTCAAGATTAACGTGTTGTCAATCTCAAAAAGGTTAGCGGCATTTATCGTAACTGTTTTTTTAATTTTGCCGTCAAATAAAATTTCGACCGTCATGTCCGGTTTCATTTCGCCCGTCTGTTTCAAATACTCCGCAAACGCCTCAACACAAATCGCCGTGTCCCGCGTCGAATTCCAATAAGTCGCATTACGCCGATTGTTAAGCAGATATTTGACCAGTCGCGGCGCTACCGGACTCTTCGGCTCAAGCCGCATCAACAACTTCAAATAATACGCCTGCGTCTCAAACTCGCTGCCATGCCACAAACGCCAATTCCAACCTTCAAACCGCCGCAAATTTAAGTACGCAGTTTGATTTTCATCATCGTTGACAAGATATTGTTCCATAATTTTTAGGCAATCTTTCGCCCGCTTCGTTTCGCCAAAAGAACCCGCCTCAAATAAACCAAAAAAAGACACGCCATACAACGGCAACTTGCCCCGATCTCGCCAAATAAAATTACGCATTGCGGCGGCATTAGGATAAGATTTATAAAACGACGATTTATCGTTACGATTATTCAACTTGTTTTCAATTTCGCCTATCGTCGCCAAAACAAACGCATCGGTCGCATCGGCGTATTGTTTTGTTTCTTTGCCGGAACGGTCTGATTTGGACAACGAATAATTATTCAACTTTTGCACTTCGTCCGCCTGATATTTCACGAGCCATTTTTTGCCGCGTTCAATTGCTTGCGGATCGATTTTAACGTCGTTGTCCCGCGCTAAAATTAGTCCGTGCAAAACCAGCGCCGTCAAATGCGCCGAACTTCTCTCATGCGTCCCGCTAAACCAACCCCAGCCGCCGTCGGAACATTGCATCCGTGATAATTTCGTTACGCCGTCGTTGACCATTTTGCGTACTTCATCGACGCTGTAAACGGGATTTCTTTTTTGTAACGAAAATTGATTATCGATTGCCGGTTTGCGGTTGTCGCCTAATTCTTGGGCGTTCAAATTGGAGTGTTTCTGTTCCAATTTTGCCAAATCGATATTCATATCGACCAAGATTTTTTGAACGATTACGGTAGGCAAAAAGCGATTTAACGTCTGTTCCGTACAGCCGTAAGGATATTCCGCAAGATACGGCAACGCCTCTATCATCGACGCCGCTAACGTCGGCGAATAACGCAAGGTCAATTTGGTCTGTTCGGGATTTCGTTCTGATGGAGTTTTGATTTCGATTGCGTAAGAGTTTTTATCCGGCGCGATGTAGCCTGACCAAGATTCTTGTTTCAAGATTCCGCGAGCAAAGATAGGCAATGTTTTTTCGATAGCGTCTGATTCTTCGTCTGTTTTTGCGAGTATTTTAATTTTTGCGTTTCCTATTTTTTGTGCGTTGATAGTCCAATTTATTTTTGTTTCGTTGTTTGCGGGGACGTTGATATTTTTTGTAGCGGTTTTTTTGTCGAATGAAATTGAGTCGTCTGTTTCGAGTTGAACGAGTACGTTTTTATCGGATTTAAGATAGTTATGAACGATTGCGCCGAGTACGATTTGATCTTTTTCAATAAGAAATCGCGGCGATTGCATTCGGATTATCAAATCTTTGCGCGTGATAATTTGAGTTGTTCCGTAGCCTACGCGGGTTCCGTG
>JAISLW010000410.1 GCA_031277105.1 Planctomycetaceae bacterium
ATTTTAGACCTTGCGAATTATTAAAGTTTAATAATCGTTTCACACGTATTGCGACCCAAAAAATAAACACAGTGGCGAAACATCGCCTACCTTTTTACAAAAAAATGAATTTTTAGAGACGCCCATCTGTGTTCTCTGTGGCTAAATAAAAATGAATCAGTGTTTTTTTAGAAGTTTCCATAATTACAAGCAGTATATCTAACCGTTTAGGTGGCGGCGCCTACAAATTCTTCGTATGGTTGTATGACGACGAAGCCGTCGCCTTCAAATTTCATTTGTATAGATTCGCCGCTGCCTCTGCCGAAAAAAGTTTTTAGTTGTATATCAGTTTTGAATTGCGGTTGTAAGTGTCCAGACCATGCGACGGTAGCGTTAGGGTCGGAGAATACCGGATTGCCTGGTTTAACAATTAACGTCAACGGATCATAATAAGTTGTAATAGCGACAAGTCCCGTGCCGCTTAATACGACGTTAAATAATCCGCCCGATAGCATTCCCGCAATTTTCCGTATCATTTTGATCTCGTTTTTTATCGTCGGTTCAAAAGCGAGAATATCGTTAGCGTTGACGCATATCGATTGATTTCGTAGTTGAAAGATTGTTATTTTTTTACCGTAATCGGCGGCATACAACTTGCCTGTTCCTTCGACTTTGGTCAATCTTGCGCCTTCTGACGTAACCATTTTTTTCAAAAAATTACCAATACCTTGTTCAAAAATTCCTTCGCGCGTAAATTTAAGATCGCCGCGATAAGCGACCATTGCGCCAAGTTTTGTCCAAACCATGCTGTTGTTCAAGTTGACTTCGAGCATACGATCGCTTTCCAACTCAAACACGCCTTCATTAAGGTCCTTTTGTTCCGAAGCGGCAACAAAACCGTCAAGATCATAACGTTCTACCATTTTAAATTTCCCTTTTAGTTTAAAGTTAAATTTAATCAGATTTAATCTGTCAAAAAAATCTGATTACGCCCAAACACAAAAAATATAACTAGCCTTATTTATTCCTAATTTATCCTTAACCAAAAAAGAAAAACGCAATACGCAAAAATTATTTTAAACCGCCCGTATAATTAAATTTCAAAAAACGCCGAAATTTATAGCGGGCGAAACAATTATCATCTTTTGCAATTTTATCGTTCTCAATTAACTCAAAAAATAAATAGACTGTTATGCCAAACAAAATTGTAAATCCGCCCAACAATTTTCCTGCAATTCAATAACGCAAAATAAATTTGCCTTATCTGGAAAATTAACAAAACGCTAAACGTCTCAAAGGCTGTTACAATTATTGTTACAATTAAACGAAGAGAGAGATTGTATATAATGACAATGCCGCCGTCAATCGGTTAGAACAATTTTGCAACCTTCACGAAAATTTTAATCGCTAGATTTTGGGGAATTAGGGAGTATCGGGACAATTTTTGTTACAAAAAACTTGTTATATTTTTTTCTAAAAAAACTACTTTCCACTCATCTATACTGCTCGTACTTGAAATTCAGCGATTTAAAAGCGTCAAAGCCTGCCGTCCGAAAGCTAGGCAGGCGAAGGTAAATGCAAACTCAAGTACGAATAGTTTAAAATCTATCGTTTAAATTTCCGTGATCTGTTACAAAAATTCTTTATTTTAAATTTTTATTATTTGTCGTGTTTGTTGTTGAGAGTTGTATAGCGATGTGCATTTGGATTGAGAGTTGTTCTTTTGTTTCTTTTCCGGTTAGTCGTTGTATTTCTTTTCCGGCGCCGTCTAAAATTAGAACTGTTGGGAATCCGTTTACGCGATATTTTTCGCAAGTTTGCGGCGCTGCGATTCCGTCAACTGTTGCGCAGATGAAATATTTTGTCAATTTTTTTATTTCTTGATTTCTGAATAATTCAAACGACCGTTTACAACTCTCATTGCCCGCCAGCGTGAAAAAAATAATTAACGGCTTCCGCTCCGTAAACGCCCGTTCCCGCGCCTCGTTGAAATCGCCCAAAAACTCAACAACCTCCGACTCGCTAACAACATTACCCCCAACTCCAGACGCCGCCGGTAAACGTTGACGAAAATTTAGCGCAAAAATAAAAAATAATAACAGCGCAAATATTATCGCTGCCAAAATAGAAAAAAATCTTAATCTTGTAAACATTGAAAAATCAAAAAATAATCGTTGAACTTTAAATCATAACTTTTAAACTGTTCGCACTTGAGTTTGCGTTTACCGCCGCCTGCCTAGCTATCGGACGGCAGGCTTTGACGCTTTTAAATCGCTGAATTTCAAGTACGAGCAGTATATCTTAACGCCGCCAAATCAATCGCGCCCAATTTAAAAAACCTGAAAATAAAAAAAGAGTAAACGTTTATTATTTTCGTTTTCTCTTTGTTATTTTTTAGTAAATTAATTAGCGATAATTTATTCGTCGTCTTGTGAAATTATGTTGTATTTTGGTTTTGGGAAAGTTGGCGGTTTTGTCGGCAGGATTTGGTTTGTTGTTAATTCGTTGTTTATATTTTTTGTTTTTTGTGTTGTTTGTATATTTTTTGTATTTGTATTTTTTGTGTTATTTGTTCCGATTAGGTTTGTAACTGGCGCTATGAGTTGGCTGATAGTATTTTTTTGTTTTTTGTTTTGCGTTTTATTTTTGTTATTATTTAATTTTTGTTGCGGGTTATTTTTTGCGATAATTTTTGCGTTATTTTGATTTTGTTTTTTTGTATCTCCTTTAATATAATTTATAGCGTTTGCGAATATATTGTCGTTATTTTTTGTTGTGTTTTGGTAATTTGCCGGTTGTATATTTTGATTATTTGTTTTAATTTTTGCGTTTATTTGTTCTTGTTGTAATTGGTTTTGTTTTTGCGTTAAAATTTGCGTTTGTTCTTCTACTAATTCGGCGTTTCTTTTTGCGATAATTTTTTTGTTTCTTTGTTGTTCAAGTTTTATTATTTCGTTTTGTATTTCTAATTCTTCTAATTGTTTTAGTTCTTCGTCTAATTTATTTTTTGCGTCTAATTTTGCTTGTAGGTTTGCGGCTTTTTCGATTGCGATTTTTTTAATTTTTGCGTTTTCTATTTCGTTATTTTGCGCGTCGATTTCTGCTTCGACTTCGTTTAGCGCCGTTACAATTCCTTCTAAATAAGCGCGTTCGATAGCGGAAGCCGGATCGCCGCCGTTAATATTTTTGCGGTCAATTTGATTTTGTGAGATTTTATTATTTGCGTTTGCGTTTGGCGTTTTTTGTACGGGGATTCCGCTTCGGCGATTGAAGGCGGGTTCGGTTGGCACGGAATGAAATCTTGGCAAGGGCATATTTGATTTTTTATTTTTGTTTGCGGCGTTAGTTTTATTTGCCAAGTTATCATTATCATTTTCGTTGTCGTTTTCATTTTCATTGTTTTCGTTATCGTCTGTAAATTCATTATCAGATTGATCATTGTTGTATAATTCTGGTTGTAGCGGCGGCGGCGTTCTTAATCCGGCGTTGTTGTTTGCGATTGTCTGGCGGATTGCCGGATTTTGATTATTGTAATTATTGTAATTTGCGGCATAGTTTGTCGGGTAATTTGTCTGGTAATTTGTTCCGCGTCTATTTTGATAATTTTGCGGAGATTGATAATTCGCATAATTTTGTAGATTTTGCAAATTTTGCGGCGATGTTCCATTGACTTGCATAACGTTATTATAATTATTGTATCCGTTCAAATTGCCGTAAATATTATTTGTTGCGGGTATGATGTTATTGTTTCTATTATTTCTTGCGATAAGTTCAGCCGCTAGCGGCGCCGCATTGTTTGAGACCAGCCCGACCGGTATCGCAACGCCGCAGTTAGGCGACATTCCGCAAGGGCGACCTGGCGTACAACCGGCGTGCATTCCGCAAGTTCTTATTACCATTTGTGGATTTATTGTTCCGTTTGGTAATTGGATTCCGTTTGGGGTCATTATTCCGTGCGGCGTTATTACTCCGCTTGCCGCAACGTAGCCGCCGCCGTTAATTGCCGAAACGCCAGGCACGATACCCATTGAGACGAGTATTCCGTTTGGTCCTGCGATGGTTGCGGGTTTTGGCGGCGTTTGTTGGTTATTTTTTTGAGTTGGCGCGTTGTTGTTAATGTTTTGATTTGGTTGGGGCGAGTTTGGCGTTGGGATTGGCGTTGGCGAATTTGGCGTAATTGTTGGCGTAATTGACGGTGAAATTGTTGCGGGTAAATTTGTAGTTGGCGATGATGTTAGATTTAACGATGGCAAGGTCAGACCGTTTATCAAGACGCCGTTTAATCCGGCGTAAGGGTTATTAAATCCGAAGGGGGCAACGGGCGGGACGGGTGAAAATGCGAGTTGATTTATCGCGTAAGGATTAGCGGGGCGACCGCAATTCGGCGTCATGCCGCAAGGTCGCATCGGGCTGCAAAAAGGCGTTAAACCGCAGGCTCGCGGCGCTCGCTGATTGAGCGCTATTGAGTTTGGATCAGAAGGATCAATCCACATGCCGCAACCCGGAACTTCGCAACATGGATTTTGAGCGGTGCAATTTGCACTTAATCCGCAATGCCGTCGAATTTTTTTGCCGTGAGCGTTAGAGTTTGGCGTTGAGTTATCGTCGCAATCGCATGAGGATTTATTGTGTCCGAGTTTGCAAGTCCGTTCAGTATCGCAACCGGTATCGGGCGGACAACCAATCCAAGGCGGACGATTATATTCGAGACTAATAATATGACCTCTGTTCACGCCCGTATGAGAACAACCGGAAAAAATTACCGCCGAAATCAAACAGAACGCCGTAAATAATATTATCGAATGCGAACAAATAAAATTTGATCGCTTATTTAAACGCGACGTTTTGACCGCAAAAAATAATAAAGCGAAACAATAAATTGAATGCCGGCGACTAATTAAATAGACGGGAATTTGTAACAAAAATTTGACTGCCGAACAATTTAAAATACCGTAAATACCGGTAAAAATTAAACGTATCAAACCAATACAAAGCGACAATTTTTCAGACAATATTTTTTTTGATATTGTTGAAAGTTGCGAAGTTGCGGTTTGTTTGTCAATATTTGCGTGTGATTTCTTTTGCATGATTTTATTTGTTAGCGTTTGATTTGGTTTTGTTGTAATAATTTTTGTAACGATAATATTCCATAGCGGCGCATGATCAAAAAAGTCAATAAATATTGTTTCGATTCAAATTAAAAATTTTCTCTGTATTCTCTGTAGTCAATAAAAATAAATTTGTAATTTTTAGAAGTTGTTTTTTTGCAAATCTAAATTGTGCGGGTTATGAAATAAATAATCGGCTTGACATAACCGGAATAATTAGAAAAATCGTTAAACTTAACGTATTTTCTCAAAAATTCCCCCAAAGATACAATAGATTAGATAAAATAAATAAAAAACAGAAAATAAAGAAAATAACCGCTCGCGGAAATTTAAACGATAGGGAACAGAGAATAGGGCAATTTCTAATAACCAGTTTTTTATTTATTAACTCACGTTACGCAGGCGGTCAAATTCAGACCGAATATAGTTACTATTTTTAGCTTTGTTTCTGCGTATGATGCGTAACATGAGTGATTATTTTGTTTTTGATGTATAGTTGCAAAAAATATTCGCCCTGATAAGGGCGTAACTTTCATAACCGCAGGTCTGCGACCTGCGGTAAAATCCGTGCATCCTTGCTGCCCTGAAAGGGCAGGACTTTATTGACGTAATTTAACGCAAAATGTCCTGCCCCTAGCGGGGCAGAGTTTTGTATGGATT
>JAISLW010000418.1 GCA_031277105.1 Planctomycetaceae bacterium
TCTCGTACAATCCATCGTGCTTTACTCGTCCTAACATTGATCGACGGACCATTTTTTGACGCATCTTCAAGCGAACGCGACAATCCATAACGTACTGTTATTTTACAAGTAATATTTGCCGGTTTAGCAATTGCAATATCCAACTGTTTCGCATAATTATCAATATCTTGCGGCAAAACTTCCAATTCAATATCGTCGGCTTTAAGTATTATTGAAATACAAAAAACAAAAGATAAAACGAATATTGGAATTTTTGTTACAGTTATTTTATTGCGAATGCGTTCAAATATATTGAGTAGTTTATCCATGACTATTTTTTTGAAATTTATCTCTAAATATAAAAGCAATAACCAGACACAAAATACCTAATACAACAAAAACTATTCGCCAAATTATTGTAAAATCATTTGGCGGCGATACGGGTAATTTTGTAGTTTGTTTTTCTTCTCCTATTTTTTTTACTTCATTTCTTATTGCGTCATAAATGATTGTTCCATCCGGCAAATCTTTAGGTATAGAAAAAACCGATGGATTATCGGCTCATTCAATGATAAAACCGATAATTTCATGTTGGTTTTTTGAGTACATAATTCTTTAATAGAATCTGCCGATATACCTTCTGCCGGCATCAACCTATCCAATGCGTTGTACCAAGTATAAGTTAAATCATCAAATATCCAGCCGTGCTTTTCATCTAGTTTAAAATAATTTATCTTTAAAGTAAATGCTAACAAATCACCCATATATTGCTCAACCAAAACCGGCATGTAACTGTACTCCGATGAAAATGTCATTTTTCTAATTAACGAAATTGTTACGTCCTTTTTGACCGGCAATTCAGGAAGAATAAGAGTACATTCTAAAAGTTTTTTATCTCCATTATTCGTAACAATAATATTTTTGCAAGGATATTGTGTAATTATTTCAACAAGCGATGATTGCGTTGTAACATTACCAACTTCACGCGGATCATACACAAACGCCTCCATCATATTTTTAATTGGAATAATTTTAATATCTTTGTTTTCAGGGAAGTATTGCCAAGACTCGCCATTATGACGGACTTGCGTATATGAAGTATTTTTTTCTTCAATTTGATCAACTCTCACGCTGTCGCCGTCAATTGTTACCTCTCTGTCAAATTTGATAATAGAATTATTATCTGTCGTCATAGTACAAGCGATTATAAATTTGGCTTGCAAATTTTTATTTATCGCAAGATTTGATTTTATCCCATCTATTACTTGCAATAATCGCGGATCATTCTCGTCTGCGATACAAGACAACATAATTCCAAAAACAAATACAAATAAAACGCAAACGCCGCATATTGCGGAGAATAACGTACAAATATCATGCAATAAATTTCTAATATTCATGTTTATTAAATTGGGTAATTGGGTAAAAATTATCGTAAGCGTTCACGAAATTTTAAACGTTAGGTTTGTGGGGCTTCGTTGCTACTGAGGTTGTTTTTGTTCAGAAAAATTAGGTTAAAATGAGGTTAGGTTATAAAATAAATATTTTAAATTGTTCACACTTGAATTTACGTTTGCCTCCGCCTGCCTAGCTATCGGACGGCGGGCTTTTACGCATTGCTTTTATCAGGACGAAATATAACATAATTTTTTGATCAAAAAATACTCTAACGAATAGTTATACGCATTTTGTAAAAAACCGTAATTTAAAGTGCGAAAAGTATATTCCCGATCTTGTTTGAGTATTTACGGTCTTTTTTTGCGTATTTGTCAAATAGTTATTTTTTATATTTGTAAAATTTAGCGGTCTAAAAATGACGGATATAACAATAAAAATAATTTTTATAACGTTGTTAATAAAATAGTCTGTTTACTCATTATAGTCGTTTTAATTGATCAAATTTACTGGACGCAAAATATTATTTATTGCGAAACCATCCGCTTAAATGGACAAAAAAGAAAAAAAGTAAAATAACGATACTAACAAAATTGCATGATAAACGCCGCCGCAATTTTTCGATACCATCGATACTACAGATCGTACTTGAATTTCAACGATACAAGTACGAACAGTTTACAATTACGTTTTACAATTACGTTTTAATAAACAGACGGCAACCGCTAAAATTAACGTACAACAGTTTAAAATTAACCCTTGACCAAAATTAGAAAATGGCTATTTCCTCAACAACAATCTATCGCAACTCAACAAGCGCATACAATAACTCCTACACCGGCGGCACATGTTTAACTTGCGGTAACGCAAGCCGCCAAACATCGGCGCGAACCTCGTCGTCGTCAAATTATTACAACCGCTCAACAAACGACACATTCCAACAATCGCGAACACAAACAACCTCGTCAACCTATAACCGCTCGGCAACCTGCGCAACTTGCGGACGAACAAATCAAAACAGTTATAGTTCGTCTTGCCCGACTTGCAATAACTCAAATTCAAACTCAAACTCAAGATCAAATAATCGTACCACAACCATAACATCATATTACTCAAACTCCAATTCATGCCCGACCTGCGGCGGAAGATCGTCAAACCAATCATACAACACAAGCTGGGCAAAATAATTATACGTATCGTAAGAAATTCATTGACGCAATTTCTAAACTGTTCGTACTTGAGTTTACGTTTAACATCGCCAGCCTAGAAATTTTTTAATCGCTGAAATTCAAGTGCGATCAGTATATTTTATATCAAACGTTTTTTTGGATTTCGTCAATTCAAAACGCCGATTTCAATTTTAGATAAATTGGCAAATTGACGAAAACAGAAAGTGAAAAAATTTAACTGCTTTTTGTACATTGTCGCTTGTACGCTCTTTGACTGATGCAAGATGTAAAAGACGCTTATTGTCTTATTTCGGAAGACCTTGTTGCAATGGAATCGATGACGACCGCGTTTCTTTCGGAGGTTGATCCGTTTGTCGACGAGGTTGTTCGTTATGGTTTGCAATTTGGCGGCAAACGATTACGTCCGGCGCTTCTGTTTTTGACGGCGCATTGTGTCGGCGCTGTAACTGAAAATCATATTCGCGCCGCCGCCGCTATCGAACTTATTCATACGGCGACGTTGATACACGACGACATACTCGACGGCGCTTTTATCCGGCGGCATCTTGCGACAATAAATTTCAAATGGAATCCTCACGTCGCTGTTCTTGCAGGCGATATTTTGTTGACGAAGGCGATGGAACTATTGACCGGCAGCGACGATATACAGGGGTTTAAGCGTATAACGTTAGCGTGCCGTTTGACCTGCGAAGGCGAATTATTGCAAATCGGAACTATCGGCAATTTCGCAATTTCACAAGACAATTACATGAGCGTAATATCCCGCAAAACTGCTCCGTTTCTCGCTTGCAGTACGGAACTCGGCGCATACTACGCCAATGCGGCGCCGGAAACAATCGACTTGTTCACACGTTTCGGCGAACAACTCGGCGCCGCATTTCAGATAATCGACGACGTTCTCGATCTCACGGGCAAAACAGATACGACCGGTAAAACGTTGCGTACTGATATTATCAATCGCAAGCCGACGTTGCCGTTAATTCTTTATTTGCAAAAAGCGCCTCAAAACGATATTGACGAAATCAAATCGCGGTTAAACGGAAACAATCGCAACATCAACGAAACCGACGCCGAATGGATCGCAAATCATATTTGTCAATCCGGCGTCGTCAATGATATTCAACAACTCGCAGAAAAAATTATTAATTCCGCAATTGAATCTATCGCAACTTATCCGTCCGAAAATCCGCGCGCTATCAAAGACTTAACCGCTATCGCAAAATTTATTACGTCGCGGAAAAATTAAGATTAGCAAAATCTAGCGACTTGCCGCTATTACGATGCGCAAGTTCAATTTCGCCAAATTTACAATCTTGATAAATATACGCGTATTCATGACGCACTAATTCAAGCGACGCTAAAAAAATTCCGATTAGTCCGGTTTTATGTTGACCGGCGGTTAGTAACTGTCTGAAAGGCACGCGTTCTTCATCGTGCAAACGCCGGTGAATTTGTTGCATCCAAGTTGAAATCGGAGTATCGTCGTAAATAATTTCGTGTTTAGCCTTCGGCGAATTTTCACGTAAAATCCTGCCAAATGCGCTGACTATATCCCACAACTCGACTTCTTTGATCGGCTCTTCGATCATGTTGCGCGGACGCGGCGGCAGATCGTTAGCAAAACGCGGAAAACGAAGTTGCCAACGCTCGCTACGCAATTCCAACTTGTTAGCGGCGTCGCAAAATTTCTTGTACTCTATCAATTGACCGACAAGCGCCTTACGCGGATCCTCAAATTCCTCCGCCACACTCTCTTCGCCTGGCAAAACCGCAAATGATTTTATCTCAATAAGAATACTAGCAAAAGATAAAAACTCCACCGCTACATTTACGTCTATCTGTTCCAAAACAGAAATATACTCAAGATACTGCTCCATCACCGACGCTATCGGAACGTTCAATATGTCAATCTCATTCTTGCGAACAAGATAAAGCAGTAAATCTATCGGACCATGAAAAAATGATAATTTCGGATTAAACATCGTAATTCTTTTTGATCAAAATTTTGTTATTTGTCGCAACGATAAAATCAATGGAAAACGAAAAAACGGAACCGTTCACGGAAATTTTAAGCGCCGAATTTTAGGGATTAGCAATTTTTTGTTACAAAAAAATTGTCCTACATGTTCCTCATGTCCCACTTGTTCCTAAAAATTTGGTTATGATAACTTATTAAACTGTTCGTACTTTAATTTGCGTTTACCTTCGCCTGCCTAGTTTTCGCACCGCAGGCTTTTACGCTTTTAAATCACTGAAATTCAAGTACGATCTGTATAAACGAATTTCCGTGAACGGTTATAAAATTTTTTCGTAAAATATTATTTTATTTTTTTGCTTTCTAATATTAGTTCAACTTCTCCGATGGGGATATTTAAATTTTGTGCGATTTCTTTTGTGCTGTATCCGTAATTTGCGAGCATTGTAATTTGTTGACGATTTGGGGGCGTCGCGTTTGGGGCGGGATTATTTTTTGTTACGTTATTTTGGGTGTTATTGAAAAATTCGTCGATTGCGAGGTTGGATGGTTGATTATTTTTTTGATTATTTTTTGGCGTATGGTTTACGTTTGAGATGAAATTTTCGGTTATATTTTCGCCTGGTAATCGCGGCGGACTTAATGACAACGGATTATGGTTTGTTTCTGTTTTTTCCGGCGTATTTTTTATTTCGGTATTTTTTATTTCTATGTTTTTAAATTCCGTGTTTTTAATTTCAGCGTTGTTAAATTCAGCGTTGTTATTTGTCGTAATTTTTTCTTTGTCTGTAATTGGCTTTAGTATTGTAACATCTTTAAGCGTTCCAAAATCGTCAATTTTGTCTTGAAATTCATTTATTTCTGTTGTAAGTTCTTTAATATAATCTTTAAATTTTTTTGGTTGTTGTTCGGGATTTTGTTGTATGATTTCATTTTCTTTTTTTATTGTTTCTTGTTGTTGGGTTTGGTTGTGTTTGGTAAATTGCGTTATGTTATTTATTGTTTCGTTTGATTTATTTTTGTTGTTATTTTCTATTTTATCGATGATATTTTCAAAATGTTCGATGAGCAATTCGAGTCTGTTTGCGGTGCGATTTGCTTCAAGGGTTAGTGTTTCGATGGCGACCATTTTTGAGTCGATTTGACCTATTAGTTGGCGGCTAAGCGTAAACATTTCCGTTTCCCATTTTCCAATTTGCGATTGAGCGGCGGAACCGGAAAATTTATTGCGAAAAGGTTCGCCAAGCGGAACGCGCGATAAGTCGGATTCGCCAAGTTTTTTTTTCGGGTCTTCGCCTTTTTGGATCAGTTCTTCTCTACGTTCTTTTTGTGCTGCGGCTATATCGGCGTATAATTTTTTCTTTTTTGCCGCTTCCGTTTTATAACGTTTACGAAGCTGGAGAATAAATGATATGATGACTATCATAACGCCCAAAATAAACAAATACGTTGAATTTTGCATAACAAAATAAATACAGTTAAAGTTTAAGGAAGACTCTAATGACCTCGTTAAAATAAAATAATAACAATTGCGGAGAATAACAATTTTTTAAAAACATTGCAAGGGAGAAAATCCTGATAAATTCGGAATTAAAGATTTGTAACCGTTCACGAAAATTTAAGCGACAAGTTTTAGGGGATAGGGTGTAGGTGTTAGGGTGTAGGGGATAGTTTCTAAAATTAGATGATTTAAACTGTTCGCACTTGAGTTTTCGTTTACCTTCGCCTACCTAGCTTTCGGACGGCAGGCTTTGACGCTTTTAAATCAATGAAATTCAAGTACGATCTGTATAGAGAAAAAGTTTTTTGTTATAAAAAATTGTCTTACTTGTCCCTCAAATTATCCAATACGGTGATTTGCCAAACGGATTTATGAGAACTGTTACAAAGATTTTGATTTCCAATTTAGAAATAATTCTTCTAATCTGCGTAATCTGTAGACAAAAAAATTCGATCCACAGATTACGCAGATTATAAAGATTAAAGATTATTTTAGAAAATAATTCTGAATTAATTTAGGCGCCTTCTAATAACCAGTTTTTTATTTAAGCGCCGAGAACACAGAGTTCACAGAGAAGAAAATTTTCAAAAATTATTTTATATACAACGTCAATTATAATATTCAAAAACATTTTGATTGCAATTAAAATTTTCCTCTGTGTTCTCTGTGTCCTCTGTGGTTAATAAAAATAAATTTGTGGTTTTTAGAAGTTACCTTTTTATTATTTTTCGTTATTTTTTGCGCGTTTGTTGTAAACGAATTCGCAGATTTTATTGCCGATTGGATTGTTCAACAGCATCAATATTAACTTGTATCTCAACGACGGAATACAAACTACGCGATTCGTCTTTCTTATTGATCTCAACGAGTTACGCACGACGTAATCGGCATTGAGCCATAAGAATTTTGGCGTTTTGTCTTTTTTGAAATTTTTCATTGTTTCAGCGTTATGAAAACCCGTATGCGTTAGTCCTGGACAAAGCGCTTGTACTCGCACGCCGAATTTTTTTACGTCGCATTGGATACATTTTGAGAAAGAAAGCACATACGATTTTGTCGCCATATATTCTGCGCAATTTGTCCCGAACAAAAACGCCGCAACCGATGATAAATTGATCAAATATCCCCGCCGCCGTTTGCACATTGGAATCAGCGCCGCACGCGATAAACGCATCAACGAAATATTATGAACCCGTATCATCGCCTCTTCCAAATCCGGATCAACATCGGGAAACATTCCTTCGCGACCGAAACCGGCATTGTTCACCAT
The DNA here is from genome assembly GCA_031277105.1 of Planctomycetaceae bacterium. Taxonomy (GTDB): domain Bacteria; phylum Planctomycetota; class Planctomycetia; order Pirellulales; family Thermoguttaceae; genus WRKP01. The sequence continues at coordinate 7,311 of JAISLW010000418.1, forward strand.
AAACTCAAGCGAACTCTCGCCCTCTATCCGTAATTCCAAACGCCGCACCTCGTCCGCTTGCGAAAGATCGCAAACAAAAGTTTCAACACGGACGCCATAACTAGATTCATATTCCGATTTGATCGCCTCAAGCAAATTGCCGCGCCGCGCCACAAGCAATAAATCATAACCTTCAGACGCAAGCTGACGCGCAAACTCCTTACCCAACCCGTCGCTAGCGCCGGTAATTACCGCAAGAGGACGCAATCCAAATATATCACTCATAATTTAATCTCTCATTAGAAAATTTTTGTAGTCGTTCACGAAATATTTGTTTGGTAATTATGTATTGGGCGTATCTAAAAATTCATTTTTTGCAAAAAAGGTAGGCGGCGTTTCGCCGCAGTGTTTATTTTTTGAGCCGCAATACGCACAAAATAATTATTAAATTTTAATAATTCATAACGTGTAAAATAGATGTATTTTAGACGTTGTGAAGTAATAAAATTTATTGGCGTCATAAACTCTACTGCGGCGTTTCGGCGAAACGCCGCCTACCTGGACAAATGAGTTTTTAGAACTTGCCTTTGGCGATTTAAAAGCGTCAAAGCCTGCCGTCCGATAGTAGGCAGGCAAAGGTAAACGAAAATTCAATTGTGAACAGTTTAAAATAAATTAGAATCCTCTTGCCGCTTTTACGTCGTCGAAATCTCGCAAGTGATACGAGATGCCCGCAAAATCTAATGTTTTACACAATGCTCTTAACGCTACGCCCATTCCGTCGGGTCCGCTGAAACCTCCGAATTGTCCGCCTCCTTTTAGATGCGGTTCAAGATCGACAAAAACGCCTGGCAAACCTCGCCCGCACAACTTCTCCTCCAATAGCGGCAATATTAACGCCAGGTCTCGGAAAATTCGCTCATGTCCGGAGTCGCCTTGATCTGCCGGACAGAAATTGGACGCTTTATCTTCGTCAACATGAACGCCGCCGTTTCCGCTTGCGACGACAGCCGGATTAGAATAATCCTTAATATGCAACCATCCAAGCCCTGCTTTCATTGCTTCATATTGTTCAAAAACTTCCAGCGTATTGTAACCTTGCATCACGATATTAGCGCCGTCAAAAATTAGAACCATTGCCGGATGATTAACTTGCCTGTAAATATCAGAAAGTATAAAGCCGCTCTGACCAACTAAATTCGCCTCAACTTCAAGTCCATAAGTCAAATCGCTACGATGACAAATTTCCGCTATCCTGCCAAGACGATCAACCGTTTTGCTCAAATAATCGCGCGGGTCGGCGCCTTTGGGATGATAAAAAGAAAAACCGCGTATCAACTTCGTTTCCAACGCATGCGCCAAATCGCATGCAAGACGAACTTCGTCAAGATACTTTTCAAATGGAACATACGCATTTGACGTGCCGTCGTCGACGTCTTCTAATTTTACTTTTCCTATTGGCGAGCCGAGCGACGATACGTTCAAACCGTACTCGTCTTGGAATTGACGTATTTTCTGAATATCGGCGCGCGTCAATTTCATCACGTTCTTAATCCCTTCGCCAAGATTGACAAAACGAATACTATAATACTGCAAACCCAATGCGGCATAAACCGCAAATTGTTCAACTATCGTCTTATTAGCCGTCGACTCGTCGGCAAATCCAGATAAAAATACGCGTGAACGTAATTTCATTTTCATTTCTCCATCTGTTCAAATATTAATAATTTTTGTAACAAAAAATCGTTCTTTAAAAAACAACAATTAAAATCAAAAAAATTGAAATTAAAAATTCCACCATATCCTAGCATGGTATCTCCAAAATTGCCGTGCGTGCAATGTACTCATTACGCTCGCGGAAACAATGACAATTTTGGAGATACCGTTTGTGGCGAGATTTATTGTCTAATTAAAGAGACAAAAGATACTCGACTAATTCATCTAATTGTTCGTCGGTCAAGCCTTCGATATCGCCTTCGACGTCGCCGTGTTTACCTTTTTTGAAAACGTCCTTCAAATCAGTATAACGTCCGTCGTGCATATATGGCGCCGTTCTCCATAGTTCGACTAAAGTTGGCGTGTCAAATTCAGTTCTGCCGTGATCGAAATAAACTTTACTATTTACGTCGTGCATTTTCTTGTCGGTGTAAAGCGGTTCGGGATGGCACACTGCGCAACCTACTTTTTTGTCGTTAAAGACTTTTTTTCCGCGTTCCGCTTTTTCGCTTAATTTACCATTGACAAGAAACGGACTCGGCTCCGGTTCTAACCCATGCAAGTATTCGCCAATATCATTGCATATTTTTTCGTCTGGCGGCACAAATAAGATATATTGGAATCCTGTTTTTGTACAATGAGCGGAAGATTCTCTTACGCCTGTCCACATTGCCGGCGGCGTTTTGTAACACCATAACAGGCTTTTGGCGTTTTTCGGATTTCCCATTCCGTCGTTTAATAAATCCCAGTTGTAAGCGTCCATTCGCCCGTCGGGATGACAACTCGCGCAGCTATGCCAAGATTGAAAACAAAAACCTGCGCTTGCTTCGTTCCAATAAATTTCACCGCGTCGTGCCGCTGTTAGTTGCGGTTTTGGACCGAGCGGGATTTCAAGCGGTTTAGCATTTGTCGCCGTTACGTCTATTTTTTGAACAGTGTCGCTAAAATACATTCCGACGTATGCGTTTTTGCCAATCATTACTACGGGTCTTGCGCCTTTGCCTTCAACTTTAAAACGTTTTTTAATATCGACAAGAAACGCCAGATCGTTAGTTACGTCTCCGACATAAGTTGTTTTTCCTGTGCTTGTGTTGTTTGGATTTTCGGAGTCTGGTTTTAGGGTATTTATTTTAGCGATCATTTTTTCAATATCGACTGTAATAACTTCATTTGTTCCGGCAATAGCGGCGCAAAATAATTTTCCGTCTTTTGACGTAGTTATTCCCCATGGATTAGCGGCGCCTTGATATACGTCGTCAAGTAGAACCGTCGTCAAAAAACCGCCGTTAGGTTCGTTTGATTTACTTGCGTCGATAATACTGACGCCGCTAGTGTTCACCCAGCCGCGTTCAAGATGCGTTGTAGGAATTTGAAATCTTGCCAAAACTTCGGTAATAAAAATATAGCGTCCGTCTGGCGTAATCGTAATTCCATGCAAGCTGCCGCTGCCATTAGGAAGTCTGATATTCGACGTTGTTCCGGTGGGAACATCAATAACGGTAATAAGCGATGAGACGATGATTTGTGCGTTTTCGTCTTCGGGTACGTTATTGACGTCGTTTGGCGTGCCGTTAATGACGTAAACTTTTTTTCCGTCCGGTGTGATTACGGCGCCGCGAGGTTCGCGTACCGCTTTAATTTTGCGGGCAAGTTTCAATTCGGGCAGATCAAATTCGCTCACGTCGGCGTTAAATCTGTTGCATACGTATAATTTTTTCCCGTCCGGCGTAACAACTCCGTCTGTCGGCGTATGACCTGTTGCGACTTCGGCAATTTTTTTACCTGAAGTCAAATCGATTGCTTGAACTACTCCGTTGTAGCCGCCGGAAGTTGCGTAGATAGTTTTGCCGTCGGCGCTCAAAATCAATCCGTTTGGTTTTTGACCAAGTTGAATTGTCTTGACGACTTTGTCTGTTGTTACGTCAATAACGCTTATTTCATTTCCATCGTGGTTAGCGACGTATATCTGGTTTGCGTCTTTTGATGTAATCATTGCCAATGGTCCCTTGTATGCCGGAACTTCGGCGCCTATCGCATAAAATTGCAATACGTTTGCAATTGTCAATGCGACAAAAAATATTAAATTGAGTTTGTAGGTTTGTTTGTACATTTTTTGCTCCTTAAATTTTAAATTTGGTTGTTTGAAACGAAAATTATGGTAACGTCTATATTGAACGTACTTGAATTTTAGCAAAAAAACATACGGCTAACGCTTAAAATTTAGCAACTTATAAAAGCGTAATATTTCTGTATTTTAGTAAGCAAATTAGTCGGATAATAAATGTAAATTCAAGTATGAGCGGTTGAAAATTATTTTTTAATTATTCAGTTGTAATTTTTATCAATTATGGGAGCTTCTAAAAACCAGTTTTTTATTTAGCGCCGAAAACAATGATTTCGCAGAGAAGAATTTTTTAAATATTTTAGATCAAAAGTCGATTATAATATTAAATAATGTTTTGACGCCGATTAAAAATTTCTTCTTGTGTTTTCTGTATTCTCTGCGGTTAATAAAAATAAATTTGTGGTTTTTAGAAGTTCCCTTATTTGATTTTTGGTTATGTTTACTGTTAGTTAAAAAATAACAATTGACGTTTACCGGATTATACTTCACAGTTAAATATCAAGTTTGTGAATTGTACTCATTTTGTCAATTCATCGCAATAGCGCATGAAAATTTTCATACAAATCGACAATAAAATTCGTAATTGTTCACGGTGAATTGAAGGATAGATTTTAAACTGATCGCATTTTAATTTTCGGTAACCGTTCACGAGTTTTTTTAAAAGCGATTCACAGACCGACGGATCGCGGGCGTCTCGCCTGCACTTTGCCGCAAGGCAAACCAAAAGGCGGTTGCGATCTAAACGTCGCTCATTAGCGGTTGAGTACAACCGCTTGCAGGCGAGCCGCCCGCGATCCTGTGATGCAAGCGTTCCGCCTGCGAATCTGAAGGAACCCAGGCGAAATGCCTGCGATCCTGAAAAACAGGCGAGACCGACGGATCGCGGGCGTCCCGCCTGCACTTTGCCGCAAGGCAAACAAAAAGGCGGTTGAGATTTTAACTTCGCTCATTAGCGTTTGAGTACAACCGCTTGCAGGCGAGACGCCCGCGATCCTGAAATGCAGGCGTCTCGCCCGCGATCCGGCATTTTTTGTAACAATAAATATTTGTCCCGTTAGGGACAACATGTTGGTAGAAAAAGATGATACAAATTTTTAGCGTCCCGTTAAGGACGCAATAAAGGTTAAGGTTGTATTTACATGTTGTCCCTAGCGGGACAAATATATTTTTGACCTTGCTTTTCTACCAACATGTTGTCCCTAACGGGA
>JAISLW010000422.1 GCA_031277105.1 Planctomycetaceae bacterium
GCGGCGTTTCGCCCCGTGTTTAATTTTGGGCCGCATTACGGTTTACGACATCAATAAATTTTAATATTTCACACGTCTAAAATAAACATATTTTAGGCTTTATGAATTATTAAAATTTACTGATAGCATAAACTCCATTGCGGCCCAAAAAATAAACACAGCGGCGAAACACCGCCTACCTTTTTGCAAAAAAATTAATTTTTAGAGACGCCCTTGAGATTATTTAACGATACGGATCGTACTCGAATTTCATCAAGTTAAAAGCGTAAAAGCCTGCCGTCCGATAGTAGGCAGGCGAAGGTAAACGCAAAGTCAAGTGCGAATAGTTTAAAATGTCCTGTCCCTATCGGGACAGAGTTAGATGTTGACTTTTAACCGCAGGTCAGAGACCTGCGGTTATGAAAATACCGTCCCTATCGGGACGAAGACAAGTCATTAAACCAAAAGTAAATAATAAACAAAATATAACACTACACTGAATAGTTAAGATTATATTAAATTTTAAATTAAAATCTTTAATTCCGAATTCCAAATTTCCCCTTTTCACTTATCTTTTTTTGTAATTTGAGTATTGTTGATTTTTTTGGAATTGTTGTGTTTGTGGCGTTGGCGGTTTTGGCGGTTTTGGCGGGTCGAGTTGTTCTGTTGCTGGATTAACAATAGTTGCGACGCCGTCAATTAGTACGGTTGTTCCGGTGAGTTTTTTTGTAGTATTTTCGTAACGTCCGAAGATCATTCTTCCTGCGCTTGTTTGCAAAACGCTTGTTACTGTTACTTCAACTCTGTCGCCGACATGTTCGCGTCCGTTATCTATTACTACCATTGTGCCGTCGTCAAGATAGCCGATGCCTTGCATTGGTTCTTCGCCGCTCTTAACAATATCGACAAACAACCTTTCGCCTGGCAAAAATACAGGTTTCATTGCGTTTGCGAGATCGTTTAGATTTATAACGTCAACGCCGTGAATTTTTGCGACTTTATTTAAGTTGTAATCGTTTGTAACGAGTTTACCTTCGAGGTGTTTTGCAAGAGTAACGAGTTTTAGATCGACTGGTTGACCGCGAAATTCGGGCAATTCGGTTTCGTCAATTTGCACGTCGACGCCTTTCATTTTTTGCAATCTATTCAAAATATCTAATCCGCGTCGTCCTCTAGTTCGTCTTCCGCGATCCGAGCTATCAGCAATACGTTGTAATTCGTTAATTGCAAAACGCGGCATGACCAGACGGCTATCGATTATCATCGTTTCCATTACGTCGGCAATTCGACCGTCAATTACGACGCTAGTGTCAAGCACCAGCGGGCGGTTGCCTTTGAGATTTTTGCGAAATTCAACATAAGGAATAATAAACCTGAAATCGTCTTTCGTTTGCAACAAAAAACTTGTACAAATATAACAAAGCGTAACGCCGATGATTAGTATTACGTTTGTTCGTTGTTCGGGGTTAGCGTCGGCTTCTTGCGGAAATAGCGGCGAAACTGCAAAACCTATTGCTGCCGTCAAAAGTAAACCAACAAGCATCCCAAAATAAATTGAAGACAGCCAGTCAACGCGTTTCTTGGATATGAGCATGTCAATTATGATAATAAACAACGCCCATAATATCATTGCCGGAATCAACAAATAGCCGTAATTTTCCATGTAAGACGTCATTAATTTATAACCGACGCCGCTGGAAACTAAAACAAATAAACTGCGAAGTATCAATAATCCCATAATTAAATATTAGGTTAAAGGTTAATGTATAATATATGCCGCCCGCACTTGAAATTTATTGATTTAAAAGCATAAAAACCTGCCGCCCAAAAATTAGGCAGACGGCGGTAAACACAAACTCAAATGCGAACAGTTTAAACTTATCACAAATAGAATCGTGCGGAATTTTAGCACAAATTTCACTATTGAACATAGGGGGAGAAATAATAAAGACGCACGACAACATGCAACGTTGAAATTCCAGTTATTGTCAATTCCGGTTATTTTGGCGACTTGTTGTTGTGTGTTTTTAAACTGTCCGTATTTTAATTTGCGTTTACCGCCGCCTGTCTAGTTTTCGGACGGCAAACTTTGACGATTTAAATCAATGAATTACAAGTGGGAACTTCTAAAAAACACAAATTTATTTTTATTAACCACAGAGAACACAGAGGAGTATCTCTAAAAATTCGTAACAGTTCACGAGATTTTAGAAGCGTAGAGTTTTAGGAGATAGGGTGTAGGGTGTAGGCGCTAGATTTATTGTAACAATAAATATTTGTCCCATCTGTCCCGCTAGGGACAACATGTATACTGCTCGTACTTGAAATTCAGCGATTTAAAAGCGTCAAAGCCTGCCGTCCGAAAGCTAGGCAGGCGAAGGTAAACGCAAACTCAAGTACGAATAGTTTAAAGACAACATTAACCCTCATTGCGTCCCTAATGGGACGCTAAAAATTCGCGTATAACTTTTTTCTACCAACATGTTGTCCCTAACGGGACAAATATTTATTGTTACGAAAATTGTCC
>JAISLW010000404.1 GCA_031277105.1 Planctomycetaceae bacterium
ACGTTTAACGTTATTTTTAATGAGGTAATGAGGTTGTGGTTTGGTGGATTCACGTGCTACTGAGGTTGTTTTGTAAAGAAAAATAAGGTAAAAATGAGGTTACGGAAAATAAATTCAAAGAGATGCCAGTAGGTCAGAGACCTGCGGTTATGAAAATTCCGTCCCTATCGGGACGAAAAAAAATCGTAACCGTTCACTAAAATTTAGCGGATTTTTTTTAATGTATAGTCATTCAATATTCGCCCTGATAAGGGCGTAACTTTCATAACCGCAGGTCTGCGACCTGCGGTAAAATCGGCGAATCATTGCTGCCCTGATAAGGGCAGGACTTTATTGACTTCATTTGACAAAAAATGTACTGCCCCTAGCGGGGCAGGGTTGGGGGGGGATTTTTTACCGCAGGTCAGAGACCTGCGGTTATGAAAATTCCGTCCCTATCGGGACGAAGACAAAACAACAACAGAGCGTCTCTAAAAATTCATTTGTCAGGTAGGCGGCGTTTCGCCGAAACGCCGCAATACGGTTTACGACATCAATAAATTTTGATATTTCACACATCTAAAATAAACATATTTTAGACTTTATGAATTATTAAAATTTATTGGTAGCATAAACTCCATTGCGGCCCAAAAAAATAAACGCAGTGGCGAAACACCGCCTACCTTTTTACAAAAAAAGTAATTTTTAGAGATGCCCAACAGAGTAACAACAACAGAGTATCGCTAAAAAATCATTATTGATTTGTAATTTTATAAACGCCGTAATGATTGACAGATTGGACAAAAAGGCGGGCAGTTGTGGCGGTTGTGATCCTTTTAAACTGTTCGCACTTGAATTTTCGTTTACCTTCGCCTGCCTAGATTTTGGACGGCAGGCTTTGACGCTTTTAAATCGCTGAATTTCAAGTACGAGCAGTATAACTAGAACGTTTAACATTAGTGAATATTGAAATTATTATTATTTTGGTATTTACGCAACAGCAATAATAGATAATTAAAATCTTGTGGTGGGATTTTAATAATTTTTAACAAGAAGGAGAGATTGTGATGAGATTAGGTAAACTTTTACGTAATTTTTTTAAGAAGGTATTGGTTATATTGACGAGTGTATCGTTGGTATTTCAGGGTCCTTTATTGACGTATCTTTATGGTCAGGCGCCGGCGATTGTGCCGGATGGTCGGACGCAGACTGTTGTTACGGGCAATGGCAGCGTTACGGACGTGCGCACGAATTCCGTTAGCGGGATAAACGCTTATAATTCGTTTGACAAGTTTAACGTAAATGCGGGGAATACTACTAATCTGCATGTGCCGGATGCGGCAAAAAATCTGGTTAATCTCGTTCACAAGGAACGTTCTCAAATTGACGGCGTTTTGAACTCGTACAAAAACGGAAAGATTGGCGGTAATGTATTTTTTCTTAATCCGCATGGGATTGTGATAGGTCAGGGCGGCGTGGTTAATGTGGGATCGTTGCATTTGCAGACGCCGACGGCTGATTATCTGGAAAAGTTGATCTCAAAAGAGGGAGTCGTAAGCGCCGTTCACGAACAACAATTATTTAGCGGCAATGTACCGATTACGCCGAGTGGATTGATTACGGTAAAGGGGAAAATAAACGCCGTAAATGAAATACAAATTAAAGCGGGAAACGTAAGTATTGACCAAAACGCAAATGTAAGGGCAGGAAGGCAAGTCGTCGTCGAATTTGGAGACCTAGTAAATATTGAAGGTTTGAACTGGGGAAACGATCTACTCGTTACGCCGGAAGGAAAAATAAAAATCGTCGCCACAAATAACGTCGATATCGCTGGAAAAGTAAAAACAGACGCAACCGAAAACAATAAAGCCGGTAAAATCGAAATTAAAGCAGGAAAAGACATAAACGTAAAACAAAACGCAGATATCTCGGCAAAAGGAAAAGGAAAAAATTCTGACGGAGGCGAAATCATCATCTACGCCGACAACAATTCTACTCTAGAAAAAAACGCAAACATAAACGTAGCAGCAGGTGACTCCGGAAAAGGCGGATTCCTAGAATTTAGCGCAACAAAAAATGTAAACATCACAGGAAACGGACTAATATCATCAAGCGGAGGAACTATACTAATCGATCCTGAAGACATCGAATGGACAGACGAATCAGTATTTGGTTTGACAGGTTCAGACCAAGATGTGTTTACTGACGGCGGTAATTTTATACTTGAAGCGTCAAAATCCATCTATTTAACCAATGTTTACATCTCAACTCGTCAAGTCGGTGACACGAGAGATCGCAATACTCACGCCGAAGGCACATCCATTGGCGGCTCTGGAAATATAACCTTGAAAGCGCCAAAAATCTATTTGACAAATAGTAAACTTCTTGCACATGCTACTGGTACGTATAAAGCAGGCGATGTTACTATTGAACTTACAGATAATGACTTTGGCAGTCACTTTGATTTTGCCGGTAATGCTGTAGTTGAATTTGATATGAACGAAGGTTCGTTGATTACGGGCAATAAAATTTCTATTACCGCAATTGCCGGTTCTGGACTTAGAATTGAAAATGATGAGGAAATAGAGGTGGCAATAGATAAAGAAGGAAATATTACGGGATTAGGCGAAAAAATAGTGGGCTATCTTACTGATGTATTGGATTTTGCAATGGAACGTGCATCGGCTTTGGGGGCGACCGGACGCGATAATCGGGCTAAATCAACGATAACGATTGGCGGAAATATATTGGCGGATGATTCAATTGAGATTACATCGGATGCGCAAGCGTCGGCACATTTTACTATGATGGGCGCGGTTATAATGGGTTCGGGCGTAAAAGTTACTGCGGAATCTAAAATTGACATTAAAGATACGGCAACATTGATTGCGAATGCCAAAGCGCCTGCGGGCGTTAATCCTGATGAGTATGAATCTGCAGGTTTAACTATCATATCGAATACATTTACAGAAATTGCTACAGGCGGTGAACCATCGACTACATTAAATGCAATTCCGTTTGATGTAATTTTTGCTTTTGGCGTTTCTGAATCTAAAAACGTAATAGATATTGCGGCGGGCGCTGAATTAACGTCTGCGGCGGATATTACGGTTGAGGCGACTTCTACGCGTAATCATGGTATTGAGGTTGGGGGCGGTAGCGGCGAATCGCTGCTAGGACTTGCAGTAGCGGTTTTAGTTGGAGATGCAGAAACAAAAATAAATGTAAACGGTACTTTGGAAGCGGATGGCAATATTACAATTGCAGCCACAACCGAAACAGAAGGTAATAATCTCGCCGCAGGCATTGGAATGTCCGATGAAGACTTTGATACTGGAGGGTGGGATAAAATTGGCGAGGCTCAAGAAGCGATTAAAAATGATATTAAAGCGCCATTTGTAAAACTTTGGGAAAAGTTCAAAGAAAAAGTATTACATAAAAAGGCTACGGCAAATAATCCGTTTAAGCAATTAGGTCTTGCAGGTTCGCTTGCGATTTTGAATGATGGTATTTCAACGGACGTTATTATTGGCGGCGACGCAACCTTAATCGGCGGGGGCGATATTGAGATTACTGCGGCTACGATAAATTCAATTACCGTATCAACAACTTCAAGCGTTGGCGCATACGACAACTTTCAAGGTAAAGATAGCGAGGGCGAAGATATAAGTGAAAGCATGAAAAAGGACAACGCAATTGCTTTTTCGATACCGATGATTTTCATGGAAAATAACGCTAAAGTTATTGTGGAAAGCGGCGCTGACATTACAAGTTCCGGCAATGTAGCAATTGATTCAAGCACTACAATTGAATATAGTCTCGATCATCCGCTCTACAATTTTATAAACGACTATATAGAAAAAAATAATGATGAGACAATACTAACAGAGGGTAAGCAAAATGAAATTGGCGTTTCTGGAATTTTGGATCTTTATTCGGTACCGTTTGATTCTCAATTGGGTATTGAGGGATTTTTTAATACGTGGTCGCAGTCAACAGCGGCAGGCGACAATCTGGGCGCCGCTTTAATGTTGACGTTAATATCGCTTAATAACAATGCAATCACACAAATTGAAGGCAATATTACTATTGATGGAGACGAAGTTACTTTTGATGAGGAAAATAACCCTATACCAAAACTTAAAGTAAACGCAACCAATAATATCGAATACGGTAATCTTGTAGGTAGTTTCAACTCGTTTCTTGCAAGATTACCAGGAGCCCCAGATGCATTCGGCAGTGATAAGCCAGAAGGAAATACGCCGCCAGATGAAAACGCAGAACCAGAGGATAAGGGACCAATTTTGCAAGCGATGTATGGCAACGAAGGTAAGAATGCCGTAGGCGCTGCGCTTCTTGGTTCGTTTGTCAACAATACTGCGATAGCACGAATTGACGGCGGCACTATTAGCGTTGATGGATCTACGGGTATTGAAGTAACGGCGAATAATAATATGTTAGAAATTGGAGCTACGCTAGGCGGCGGTCAAGCGAAAAATGTCGGTATTGAGGGTATGTTTGGAGTCGGTTATTATGATTCTTACACGCTTGCGAAAATTGACGATGCCGCAAAAATTACGGCTGATTCTGTTGCTATTAATGCGATTGATGATTACGTATTCGTGGGTGTTGCGGGCGGTTTTATTGAGGGAGCGAGTGGCATCGGACTTTCTGGAATAGTTTCAATTTCGGATCGCCAATCTCATGCAGTTTGGGGTAACTTGCTTAACAAGGACGGTTCGCTTGCAAAAATAAAAGGCGATAGCGCTGCGGAGACTATTGCAAGTTCGGTTTCAAATTCGATAGTTACGGGCGATGTTGAAGTAATTGCTGAAATGACCGGATTGAATATAACGCTTGCGGCGGCAGGTTCGGCAAGAATGAAAGAAACGCCAGAAGGGGAAGTGCCGGATGTTCCAGAGCCGCCGGATCCAGCTGCGCCAGACAAAGACGACAATGAAGTTTCATTTGCTGATATGATGCAATGGTTATTTGACGATGGAGACAAAGAAGAAGAGAAAAGCGAAGAAACTAAAAAAATTGAGGAAGCAACTAAAACGGCTGAAAGTACCAGTAACGACCAAAACGAAAGCACGCCGGAAAATGAACAGCCTAAAACAGGTTTAGGTGTTGCGGGCGCGGCGGCGGTTAATGTTTTATCTGAAACGGTAACGGCTGGTATTAGCGGCAATGTTACAATTACGGCGGGAGATGTTAGCGTTCATGCGTTGAATAAGATGATAGACGCTTCTATTGTGGGAGGTTTAGTCGTTCAACTAGACGGGGACAAAAATAACGGTTTTGCGGGCGCTTTTGGCGTGAATATTCTTGACGGCGAAACTGTCGCTTATATTCAACCGAATACAAAAACAGCCGCAAATCAAATTTCATTTGCAAACTTAGACGTTAAGGCGCAACGTTCAGGACAAATTATTACCGCCTCGCTTGGAGGTTCGGGAACAACAGCGATGCAAGGAACGCAAATTGCGGGTAGCGTTTCGGTTAATATTTTGCAAGACGATACTATTCTAAATATCAAAAATGCAAACTTGGCGGGAACTGATGCTATTACGGCGAATGCGGCGGATTCGGCTTGGATAGTAGCGGTTAGCGGCGGCATAGCGTTTGGCGGCAAAACGGCGGTCGGGCTTGGGCTATCTGGAAATTATCTTAACATGAATACTCGTGCGAATATTTATAATTCAACTATTGACGCAAATAAACTTTCGCTAGGTTCAAGTAACGAGTCGTCAATTATTACGATAGCGTTAGGCGGCGCTGTTGGAAATAATAATGCGGTTGGAGGTACGATTGCGGTTGTAATTTCAGGCGGCAAGACTCTAACCACTATCGAAAATTCAAATATTGATCTTGACGGATCCCTAGTAGTAACTGCAACAAGTAAAGCCAAAGCAGGTTCAGGTCGTACTTTTTACGACGACCTTGTAGATAAATTGCAAGCCGCAGAAGAGGGTACAGAGTTCCTTTCAGATGACGGTGAAACGCTTGATACAAGAGAGGAAAACGGCGATGGAGAAAATACTGAATTAGCCCTTGATCTTGCGTCTGCTAGTCCGAAGATAGTAACGGCGGCGTTAGCGATAGGTATTTCAAATAATGCGATTGGCGTAAATTTAGGTTTGAATGTTTTAACGGACGTTACGAATGTTTCGATCAGTGGTTCGACGATTGCGTCAGGAAATGATGCGACGATTGCGGCGTTGACGGAAGGCGGCGTGATTGCGGTCGGCGTGGGGATTGCGGGCGGCGCCGGCGGGTTTGGAGTTGCGGGTAATGTTGCGGTTAATCTTGTAGGCGGAAGTACAACGGTTGACTTGTTAGATAATACGAGTATTAGCGCAACGAATACTTTATCGGCGAAGGCGTTAAATGCGGCGGGGATTACGGACATTGCGATTAACCTTGCAGGCGGCACAAGCGCCGGAGTTGCGGCGTCGCTAGCGTATAATCAAGTTGCGCATAAAACGCTGGTAAATATTTCGGGATCGGAAGTAAACGCTGGAGCGGTTGATATTGACGTAATAAATTCTGCGTCGATTATTTCGGCTTTGGTTTCGGTTGGCGCAGGCGGTACTGCCGGAGTTGGCGTTTCGTTTGCAATAAATACGATTGGAAGTTTAACAGGAAGTGAATTAGGTCAAACCATCGAAAATTACAACGGAGAACAGACCAAAGATGAAGAAATAAAAGCTCGTGGAAATCTTGCGGAAAAATTCGGCGGTAATGGTATTGGCGATATTTTTGAAACAATTGGCTCTTCGCAAAATATAACTGAAATCAATATTTCAAATAGTACAATTACGGCGGGAACGGGCGGTATTGATTTAAACGTTACGAGTTCGGGGCGTTTAATTTCGGTAGCGGTAGGTTTAGGTTTTGGCGGTAGCGCGGGAGTTGGCGCGGCGGGCGCTTATAACAACATCGGCGGCTCAACCGGAATTTTTGCAAAAGACGCTGACCTTGAATCTGGAACAGATGGAATTACGGCGGATTCATTGAGTAGCAATGGAATTATTGCGGTAAGTTTTGGCGGCGGCGGAGGCGGCGGCGCGGGAGTAGGCGTTGGCGCGGCGGTAAATAATTTGTCCGCAAATAACGCAGTCAAATTTGAGAACACAAATTCTGATGCGGAGGGTTCAATTTCGCTTAATGCTAAAAATTCCGGCAAAATTCTATCGGTTGCGGGTTCTATTGCGGGCGGCGGCGCTGCGGGAGTCGGCGTTGCGGTTACGGTTAATTTGTTGAAGGGTAACACGCTCGCTGAAATTGTCGGCGGCATTACAAATTCTACAGGCGGTAACGGCGTATCGGTCAAAGCGGAAAATACCTCTAATATACTTTCGGTTGCAGCGTCCGGCGCAGGCGGCGGCGGTGCGGGAGTTGCGGGGTCGGTTGCGGTAAATTATTTGAAAAATACTACGCTAGCAAAAATCGGTAAAACCGGTTCAACTACTACCGTCAATGCGAAAACCGGAATAAATGTTGACGCTCTTTCAAGTGGTAAAATTTTATCGATAGGCGGCGGTATTGCGGGCGGCGGCGCTGCGGGTGTTGCGGGGTCGGTTGCGACTAATTTTATTCGGTCAAAAACAGGAACATATCTTGAAAACGCAAATTTGACCGCAAATAGTAGCGGTAGCGGAAGCTTCCACGCTCTTGCCGAAAGCAACAATGACATTAAAAACATTATTGTGAATGGCGCGGGCGGCGGCGCTGCGGGTGTTGCGGTTATTGTCGGCGTAAATGACATTGGCGGAACGACTGAAACGATTGCAAAGGGCGCAACTATAAAAGCCGCTAATATTGATCTTTTGTCAAAAAATACGTCTAATACGTTTGGCGTAACTGTTGTTCTTGCGGGCGGCGGTATTGCGGGTGTTGGTGTTGCTACGGACGTGCATTTATTAAATCAGACGGTTGCAACGAAAATCGAAAACACTGCAAGCAATACATTGACCGCATCGGGCGACGTTGCCATTAAAGCCGAAGATCTTAAGGCTGTCACGTCGAATGCGGTTGGTCTTGCGGTTGGCGGTGTTGCGGGAGTGAACGGTTCTATTTCAACTGTGGTTACAAGCGGGACGACGTTAGTTGATCTTGTTACCGCTAAAATTACTGCGGATGGTAATATTGCAATTAATTCAAACAGCGCTACCGAACTTAATCAGATTACGGGTTCGATTGCGGGTTCTGGAGTTGCGGGAGTTGCGTTGTCGGTTGCGGTCAATGTAATTCAGCAAAATGCGACAGTACAGTCTAACGCCAGCACAGAATTAAAGTCAAATAACGCCAATGTTGATATACAAGGTTACAGTAAATTTGATATTAAGCATATTGATGCGTATTCAGTCGGCGCTGGTATTGCGGGAGTTGCGGGCGCTGTTGTTGTTACAACTATTGCGGATAGCGTGAATGTAAATATCGGCGGTTCTATTAGCGCGAAAAACGTCAATTTGAAAGCGATAGGCGATTTCATCGTTAATGATTCGCGAGTTGGCGGAGTTGGCGCTGGCGCTGTTGGCGTTGCGGCGGGAATTGACGTGATTGTTGTAAAAAATAGAGTAGCGCTTTCTAGTTCCGCAAATATCGTTGCTACAAGTACGGCGGCTAATTCGGGTATAACTTTTGAGGCGAAACAGAAGCGAGATATTGACCAAACTACTGTTGCCGCAGGCGCGGGTTTATTTGGCGGACTTGGCATGACTGTTTCGGTTATAAATATGGGCGGCTCAATTGACGACAAAAATCAAGAAACTTTCTCAGCGTCCGTTGATAAAACCGGCGAAATATTTAACGAAAAATCAAGCGGCGAGGCGGGATTAAGTTGGAGTGATATTATGGGTTTAACTAAACCTACAACGGCGTCGTTAGAAATCAACGGTAGTTTGACGGCAAAAAATATTACCGCCAATGCGGGAGTTGAGAATACAATTCAACAAGACGCACTCGGCGCTGGAGTTGGCGGTTTTGCAGGTGTTGGCGCTGCGGTTGGGATAATTACGGCAAAAGATAATATTGAAACAAAAATCGGTAACGGTTCCAATATAACATTAGGCGCTACTGATAGAATTACTATAAACTCACTTGCTTATGAAAATGGAATTACGCAGAATATTATAGCGGGCGGGGCTGGTGGTTTGGGGCTTGGGGCTGCGGTTGGGGTTTTGGATATTTCGGGCGATGTGAAAACTATTGTTGGAAATAACGCCACTCTCAAAACAACAACGTCGCAGTTGTCAGGTAACACGCCTGTTTATAATATTTTGTTGACGGCGGGACGTGATATTAGAAGCGTAAATCTTGACGTAACATCGGCGGCTATCGGTACGGTTGGTTTGAGCGCCGCAGTACATCACACTAACTTTAGCGGAACATCCGAAGTAAAAGTAAACGACGGCGCTAAAATATTGGCAAAATACGTCAATCTTAAAGCGGCAGACAGTTATACAAATTATGACAGTTATGTTTGGGGCGGTTCGGGCGGCGCTTATTCCGGCGCCGGCGCCGTCGATGTAATTCACATAAACGGAACTACAAACGTCGCCATCGGAAACAACGCAAAAATCGGAATCGAAACCGGAACGCCCGATACAAGTCTTGATCGTATCTTTTTGGAATCCTATTCGGAAATAAACGGTTTTAATAGTTTTGCGAAAATGATAGGCGCAGGTATTGCCGCCGCCGGTGCGTCGGACGCTACCGCATTTATAACTTTCGATACAAATATAAACCTAGACGGCGCAACATTACGATCCGGCGACATAAACCTACTTGCCAATTCAAAAGTTAGCAATTTTGACCTACTCACAACTTCAGACACCTACGGCGGCGCCGGTTTGCCTTTCGCTTTTTCACAAACAAATTTAACCGAAAACGCAAAAATAAATCTAACAGGCACAAATTTATTATTAGAAGCCGAACACCTCGTAAATTTGAACGCCGGACAAAGTACAAACGATAACGTTAAAACTACTTCATATCTCTACAACTACACAGCCATCCCGTTAAACACAGCGCCAGACGCCGTTACAAACATAAAGAGAGACGACGACATCAGCATCTCCGGCGGAACTATAAAAAGCGTAAGCGATATTCTGCTCTACACAGGTCAAGGAACTGACAACATTACGACTTATTCCGAAGGAACAAATTCATACATCGCAACTCTAGAAGCAATCGGAGACTTCTTCGGCGCAGATTGGTCGCTAACTATCGAAGGTGGAAAAACAAATAAATATTACTCTAACGACGTAACATTCACAAACGCAAACCTAGAAGCTGGATCACACTACAACTCATTTGTTACTATCGATACAAACGGAAATGTAACAAGTAGCCCCTGGATCACTGTTAGTAGCAATAATAATAGTCCATCACTTTATAACAAATTTGCAGATCGTATTGCCGAGTTACAGGCTAAAATTGCTCTTGCAAATCTTTTCAAAACTGGAAATGGCGGCGTTTATGGCGATATTGACGCTTATGAAATTGAGATACAAATGTTAGAAAATCAGTTAGCGTATTACATGATCAATAAAAGCGGTAGCGCTACTGATCCTAATAATTACGTTACGGCGCAATTCATTACTCTCAGCGGCGATATAAATGCATCGTCCGGCGATATTGTTATTAAAGGTAAAACTACTGCAGGCGCCGGAACAACGCTAACTGCACACGCCGACCCGTCAATAACAATCACAAATAATTCAAGTAAATTTTTACAACTATCGGGTAATATAAAAATAGCGCCTCGCATTGGCGGAAGAATTACTGTTGACGGTAATATCGTTTCAGATGCTAACGCAAATTCACTCGGTTTCAACGGCGCAAGCCGTAATGCTACCGGAAGTGGAACCGTTGCCGATCCGATTATCAAAATATTAAATACTCATTACGGACCAGGCGGAAATAATTTATCAACCGAATTATGGTTTGTAGAAGGATCGTATATCTCAAACATAAACGGTAAAATTGATATTGAAAGCAAGGGCAGCATCTGGGTTTTCGATTCAAGTATTAGCGCAAGAGACATAGCAATTAAAACAGACGGCTCGTTCTTTCAAGGATACCAAGACGGTCTAGTAAACGTAGGAAACAATCCGTTAGGCATCAGAACAGAAATATACCAATCAATATTAGGATGGATGAATAGTATGATGTTATTCGGAGGTTCAGGCAACCTAACAATCGTGACTGAACAATTGAACGCCGCAAAAGCAGCTCTGGAGGCAGCATCAACTCCCGAATCATGGCAAGCTTTTACAACTACAGGCGGTTCTACTAATTATAGTCTGCTTGTTCCAAAAGCCGATGGCGAAAAGACAGCAGTAAGTAATTATAATACTGCAAAAGCAAACTATAATACTAAACAACCTCTTTATGAAACTGCGGTTAAGAATTTAGATACGTATGTTACTGCATTAAGAACGAATTCATCGAATTTTACAGACGTTTTTAAAGAAGAAGAAGTAGAAGTAACAAGTCCAGTAGATGGAACAAAATCAAAAATAACAAAATTAACACTAAAACCCGATAAATCAGTTACCGACCTTAAGCCAATTATAGAAAAAAATGATCAAGACGTAGAAACTAAAAATACAACAACGGATCTTGACACAGCCAAAGTTAATTACGCAAATGCGAAAACTACAATAGAGGAATTTCCAGATATAATTACAGCATATAGCGCAGCAACTACAGCATACGAAGCAACAAATTTCAAAACAACCTATATCACAAATTACACGAATAAATTGTCAGAATTTAACGCCGCTGATAGTAACATTGGCACTGGTTCTGCTGGTAGCAATGTTTTGTTGGCATTGAAGGATTATTCATTTGCCGTTGACGACTTGCAACAAAGGAGTACGACAGAATCTTGGAATGCCGTTTTCGGCGTAAGCGGCAGTCATGATATTAGTAAACTTGTAGCGAAAACAGGAGTATCAGATTTAGACTCCAAGAAAGCCGCTTATACTCAAAAATTAACAGCTTATAACACTGCTATTACCAACGCTACAGATGCTTATGTTAAAAGCCAGATTCAATGGTTCGGCGATGTTGGTAAGAGTTTAGCGTCAGACGCAACGTCAACTACTGCTATTAGTACTGCAACAATGCCTGAAAGTAGCGGTATGATTTATGGCGGTCGTTCAGTATTTATCTCTGCAGAGACATTGAATGTGAACGGCACGGTTAAGAGCGGTACGCTTGAAACAATAATTGACCTAACTTCTGAGGCTGTAAATACCGCAATTAATCAAGCTTCTGGTGACAATGTTAATATTACAGAGGCAGTTTTTGGCAAAGACCGTATTTGGAGCGCATTACCACAAGTTATTTTGAACAAGACCTCCAATTATATTGAAATATCCGATATTCAAGCGATGGGCGGCGATATTACCTTATACGGAAATATCATCAGTACCGGAGGCGGTAAACTCGAAGTCGCAGACGGATACGGAAATGTAGAAATCACTGGACGATCAGATTATGATCTCGTACTAGGTACGGTTGATACCGGACTCGGTTCAGAAGGTACAATCCGAATCGTCGATACCGCATACCGCACCGAAACCAATACCACGCCGAAAACTACTATTTACACAAGATCGCTTAACAGTAACGGTCAAAGCGTTATAAATGTACAAAATGACGGACAAAATCAATCGGCAATAGCAACAACGTCAACTTATAACCCCAAAGCAGGCAGATGGCTAAAAAATGTTACTGGTAATAAATACGATTTAGAATGGAACTATTATTATGACAAAGATTACACTATTATTGCGTGGTCAGAGATTGACGCTTTTTCTAAAGATCCTGGCAATCGTTTAGGCGGATCAGGTGGCAAGGCTACTCTTTCACAACTGCCAACAGGTACTTTTTTAGTAGAGATGCCAATTGATGAAAAATTTAATGGTGGTAACGTACTTGTCGGAGAATTAACCAGAACAGCAAGCAACGTGACAACAGATACTAAACCTGATCGATGTATAATCTATAATTGCAATTGGATTGGTACGGGTTGGAGCCGATATAGGTCAGATACCATTAAAACGCAGACGTTTACAGATGTATTTGAGTCTTATTTGAATGCGTCGCAGGCGATAGGTATAAATTTTGTCGGCGAGCAGAATATTAATAATGCCGGTAGTATTGGTATAGATATAACTGGCGCGAGATCAGTCGTGTTTAAGGATTTGGTTCGTAGCGTTGATGATGTTAAGGTAACTGCGTCCGGTAATATTGCAAGTTTTGCTGAAGGAGGTAAAACGCCGCTAATTACCGCTAAAGAAATTAGCCTTACAGCAGGCGGTAATATTGGCTCTTATAATAATTTGAATGACGCTAAAAATGTTAGCGGTACGCCTAACGCATTGGCAATTGAGGCGGCTTTTGGCGGGACAAGATTGTCAGCGATTGCAGGAAACAATTCAAACAACGACAAAGACGTAAATCTTTTAGTAACCGGAGACGACTTGCGAATAAACGCCGTTAAAGGAAAAGACGTTACAATCAACGCCAGCGGAAACGTCATAATGAACGCAGATACTAACGACGGCATAACCGCAACCCACGACCTCAACTTGACCGCCGGAATCGGTAGAATCGGCGGCGCTAGCGACAACACAAGTTCGCAATTCAAATTTAACGTTGCAAATAACACAAAAATTTCCGCAAGCGGAAACATTTACGCAAAATTCACCGGCGACCTAAACGTCGACTCAATCATCTCCGAAGGCGGCGACATTTACCTTGATATTACCGGAAGCGTTTTTGATAGAAATAAAAATGAAACAGACGACCCGCTCAGCGACTTCGAAACGAAATCTGCATTTTGGGCAGAAATCGGTTTGACCGAAGGCGCTGCAAACGAATTGAAAAAGACTAATATTATCGCCGCCTACAAAAACGCCAAAGAAAACGATTACTTTGACGCATGGAAAGCCATCGATTACGACATTAATAATTATGATGAAAATTACAGTTTCACTTTTGGCAGTGTTGAGCGTACTGGACTTACAAATGCCGGATGGACTGAACAACAAATCACAGACGAACAACTACGCCGCACTAATAATTACCACAGCTTCCTCGCAAACGGATCCGCAACATACAATTCAAGTTACTCCTACACCGTAACCGAAGAGGAGAGAACGAGTTTGACGGCAAACGCTACATGGTCAGTAAACCAACTAAAGAATGACGTTGCCGCCGGAGTGTTCTTTATGTTAAACGACGCAGGCGACCGCCAAAACACAACAAGCAAAATCGAAGACCCAAATATTTCCGGTAAAGATATAACAATTATCGCTGGAGGCTCAATCGGAAAATCAGACGCTGATTCAACAGTTACAATATCACGCGGCGAAAATGCAGCAGGTTTAGACGACACTGAAAAACGGGCGCTAGCAGACGCAGAATATGACGACGTTACATATTACAATAGTTTAAATGTTGAAATTACAGATTTTGCCGGACTCGGTAAAAACTCGGTGAGTAAAATCGTAGTTAAAAGTTTCGATAATCTCAATATTCTCGCAAGCGGCAAATTACGCCTACAATCCGGCAGCGGCTGGACAAACGTCGGCTCACAAGGCGATATTAAAATCGACAACAGCATAAACGGTAACGGCATAAAATCAGGAACAGGCGGCGATCAAGCATTACGCTTAAAAACAGACGGCGCTATTTACGCAGTCAATAACACTAACACTGCAATTTACGCTAAAAACGCCGTCCTCGAAGCCGCAGGCGGAACACTCGGAAAAATATCAGAACAGGGGGCAATTATCCCGCTAAAAATCAATTTGACCGGAACCACCACTAACGGCTGGCTTACCGCAAGAGCAAACGAAGGCGTTTACCTAGAAGCGTCCAGCGCCGTTTACCTTCGCGAAATCAGCTCGCAAGGCGAAATTAACCTAACCGCCGCCGGAATCTATGACGCACTAAATACCTCAAACGCAAAAATCGGAGGCGTAAACATCACATTAACCGCAACAAACGGCTCAATCGGCGACGTAAATAATTGGTTGCCCATCGCGCTAGTTGACGGCGGAACTTTGCAATTATCCGCAACGCAGAATATTTACGTAAACAATCCAACCGGATCGTTAAACGTTACAAGTTTCAGCGCCGGTGGAAATGTTAGCCTAAAAGCAGAAACAGACCTGTTACTAAATATCACCGGAAACGTTTCAGCGGCGACAACTAATCTACAATCAGTACACGGCGACCTAATAATCGCAGGCGGAAGTTTAGGTTTAGGAAGTTCAGCGCTAACCGCAACATCAGCAAAAGATATACTAATCTCCGCAGCCATCACCGCAGGAAATACAACTTTGACCGCAACAGATAACTTGACCATCAACGGCAATTCATTCACCGCCAACGGAACATTAACCGCAACCGCTAAAAATATTCTCATCGATACGGTTAATACAACCGCAGGCGCAACAAGTTTGACCAACACAGGCAGCGATAGCAATATCGTAATCACCGGCGGATCCGCACAATTCGACAGCGTAAACTTTAATTCCGTTAAAGACATTTTAATTTCAAATTTGTCTAACTTTGCAGTCACGGGCGATTATACCGCATTAGCCGCAGAGAATATTTTGATCTCTGACGTTGTAACATCAGCCGGAACAACTAACTTGACCGCATCAAACGGAAAATTAGAAATCACCGGCGGATCATTTACCGGATCAAGTTCATTGACCGCAACAGCAAAAACCAATCTGTTGATCGATAGCGTCGCAACAAGCGCCGGAACAACTAACTTGACCGCCCAAACCGGAAACTTGACCATCCAAAACGGATCACTAAACGCCGGACAATTTAACGCAACCGCCGAAATCGACCTCTTGATCAATAACGTTGTAACAAACGCCGGAATTACTAACTTGACCGCATCAACCGGAAAATTAGAAATCACCGGCGGATCAGCACAATTCGCAACCGCAACGCTAGATTCCGCTACTGACATTTCAATTTCAGATTTGACTAATTTTGCAGTTACGGGAAATTACAACGCAACCGCCGCTAACAATCTTTCGATCAATAACGTCGCAACAACAGCCGGAACAACTAACTTGATCGCAACCGCCGGAAGCTTGACCATCAGCGGAAAGTCATTAACCGCCGCAAACTTGACCGCAACCGCCAATGACAACCTTGAAATCAGCAATGTTGCGACCACTGCCGCCGGAACAACTAACTTGACCGCCGAAACCGGAAACTTGACCATCACAAACGGCTCGCTTAACGCCGGATCAAATTCATTGACCGCAACCGCCGAAAAAGACCTCACAATAACCAACGCCGCAACAACAGCCGGAATAACAACCTTGACCGCAAAAACAGGCGACTTGACCATAAACGGCGGAAACGCTACCTTTGAAAACGCAATCCTAACCGCAAAAAATAACGTTGCCCTGATAAATAATAACATAACCAACATCAACGGCGCTACCACAAACGCCGAAGACGACGCTATAACAATTAACGCAGGTAACAATATTTTATCCGGCGGCGAAATCAAAGTCGCACAAAATAAAGTTACCTTTACGGCGCTAAACGGAAAAATACTCGACCAAAACGGCGCCACAATTAACCTCGACGCTAATAATTCATACGTTACCCTGACGGCGAAAAACGGCATCGGCGCCGGAGACGCTTTTGAATTGAAAGCCGATACGATCAATTTGTACGTTACAGACGAAGGCGCAATCAGCATCAACGCACTCGACGACATCCTACTCAATGTTGCCGAAACACAAAAAGGCTTAATCGATTTCAATATTCAAGGCGATGTTGCAGTAAATAAAGTTACCGCAAACGGCGATACGAGCGACTTCGTACTCGGCGCTACCGGAAATGTTACCTTCAATCAAAATTCCAAAATCGAAGCCGGACAACGCATCGTAATCGTCGCCGAAAAAGGTGATATTTACTCCGCCGCAACAGGCGAAAATAACGCCGTAACATTCGACTCACAATCAAATAACTTTATCGCCATCACCGGTAAAATTTACGGAAACGCCACACAAAATAACGGCTTCATTACAAGTTTCGACAAAGGAAGAACTAACTTCGTTAGCAACAAAAACCTGTCCGTGTACGAAGTCTCCATAAACGAAATCGATTACGGAACAGTCGTCGCAGGCGGACAAATCTCCATCCTGTCAAAAGGTGACGGCGGCATCACAATACAAAAAATCGTCGCAAATAAAATCGACTTCAATCAAGGCATCGTTAAATTGTCAAACTTGACCGACGAATATTACGCAGACGTGGCAGCCGTAATCGGTGGAGATATTGGTAAAATTATCACCCAAAATAACGCCCTGTTCAGTAATCAATTCGAAATAAGAGTCGAAGAAATAATGATAACAAACAATAAACCCGGCTCCGAATTCGAAATGGGAGACACCGAAATCCGATCCGAAACAAACATCATCATCGCATGGGATAACTTCACCATCGAACAAATCATCGCAGGCATAAATAGCTCCCTAACGCACATCGGAGGAAGCAAAGAATTCGCAGATTACACACTCGTAAAAAATATCAACTCAAGAGGCGATTTCATCATCAAAAACATGAAATCAAACGAAGTTTACGTTTTCTCCGAAGATATTAACGGCGTCTTACACACGATAAATTCAATTAACGGCAACCACGCAAATTACGATATCAACGGCGTTTCACTCGTAATTGACGCAGTAGAAAAAGAACGAAGCAAATACTACTCCTTCTTCGACCAACAAGATAAATTCCCAGACTTCAGAGTTTGGACTTTAGACGGAACTTACGACTTCGACTTAAGCGGCGAAATGCTAGCCCTAAATAATAACCAACTACGCGTACTTTACGCCCTAAATAACACCATAATACTAGATAATAACACAACCTACGCCGACGGCGCTTTCGATAATGTTCTAGTCGAAGACAGACGTGTAGCAGAAGGTTTCATAAACAACATAATAAACGCCGAAAATAAAATCGCATTAAATAACCCAATAAATATCCCACAAACAGAAAACCTAATCACAGGCTACTGGCTACCACAAACACAAAACATAAACATTAACCTAAACCTAGATAACGCCATCACGCCAATTAATAACATTAACAATAACATTAACAATAACACCGAAACCATAAATAATAATAATAATATTAACAATAATAACCCCGCCACAAACAACACCAACAACAACCCCAACGAAGAAGAGGAAGAAGAAGAGGAAGAAGAATAAAATTCGGAATTAAAAATCTTTTTAATTTCAAATTTATAAAAATAATCCTTTTATCTGCGTAATCTACGGATCAAAAAATACGATCCACAGATTAAACAGATTAGAAGGATTATTTTTTTTTAGAAAAAAAAGATCGCAGACAAAACGCCTGCAAACCCAGGATCGCGGGCGTCTCGCCTGCATGCGGTTGTACTCAACCGCCAATGAGCGAGGTTTAAAATCTCGTCCGCCGTTTGTTTTGCATATCGGCAATAAGCAGGCGAGACGCCCGCGATCACGCGGTCTCGAAAGCTATTCAGAATCGCGGGCGCTTCAGGATCGCAGGCGATTCGCATGGTGTTTCCCAGATTCGCAGGGGAACGCCTGCATCCCAGGATCGCGGGCGTCTCGCCTGCATGCGGTTGTACTCAACCGCTAATGAGAGAGGTTTAAAATCTGGGCGTCTCTAAAAATTCATTTCTGTCCCGTTAGGGACAACATGTTGGTAGAAAAGCAAGGTCAAAATATATTTGTCCCGCTAGGGACAACATGTCAATACAACCTTAACCCTCATTGCGTCCTTAACGGGACGCTAAAAATTCGTATCATTTTTTCTACCAACATGTTGTCCCTAACGGGACAAATATTTATCGTTACAAAAAATACCGGATCGCAGATGTCTCGCCTGCATCCCAGGATCGCGGGCATCTCGCCTGCAAGCGGTTGTACTCAACCGCTAATGAGAGAGGTTAAAATCTCAACCGCCTTTTGGTTTGCCTATCGGCAAAAAGCAGGCGAGACGCCCGCGATCCGGCGGTCTCGCGGATCAAAAAATACGATCCACAGATTAAAAAGATTAAAAAGATTTTTTTTGATTTTGAGGGACAAGAGGGACTCGCGGGGCAAAATTTCTGAAAATTTCTGGAAATTCTGAAATTTTTTAAAAACCTACTTATCATCTTTTTGATTGTTTAATGTTTTTATAGTTTCGTCGTATTTATTATTTTCTTTTTTTTGTATTGGTTTAATTTCTGGTATTTCAGTAACTGTATTCGGTACGGGTAACGGCGAATAGTTGCCGGCTTTAATCTTGAAATCATACAACAACCACTCCGACGCTAACAAAATTACCCCAACCGATATAACAATTAAACCTACCCCAAGCATCGCCCTAAACACATCATTGCGGTCTTTCATATCCCGCTTGTCGTCCCGCAAACCCCTGTTGAAAAACATCCACGCCGGAACCAAAAGACCACAAACGCCAGACAAATTTAACATCACAACATAAATAATTAACGAACCCGAACTAATATTAACGCCCACAGGCAACCAAAAAATCCGCAAATTCATAAACAATAACCACAAAAACAATAACACAAAAACAATAACACATATCACCCCCTCCACGCCAATCGCACAACCACCCGAAATCAACAATAACCATTGAGCAAAAATTTCACCCGCTTTAATCTTACGCCTACTAGATTTGCCCCCATCACCCCCAACTTGATTCGCCTCCCCCAACCCACCACCAACAACCACACCGCCAAGACCAATAACTTCATTACCCGCCTCATCATTACCCGCATCGCTATCTTCATTACCGTTACCAGATTCCATAACCGGAAATTCAGGCAATCCTGAAAACGTCGCCACATCAGAACCACTTTCACTTTCACTTAACCCTCCCGACAAACCGCCTAAATTTATCTCACCCAAAAACGGATCAACCGCCTGCGAATTATCCACAACATCGCCAAAATTAAATCCTAATTCATCTTCGTCTATTGATTGCGATATTGGTTGCGATATTGATTCTGCCGCCGCCTCGCCCATCGGCTCATTTACGCTAGACTCAATAGTTTGACTGTACGGAAAATCAATAATAGCCGTGTCTTCCTCGTTTATAAAACTATCAGATAAAATACTTTCAGATTGCCCGTTTAAATTATCATCCAAATTATCACCGGCAAAAATCGCCTCAAAATTATCATCTACAAAATTATCATCTAAAACATCATCATCTAAAACAAATTGGTCGCCGCCCACATCAGAACTAACCGCCGATAAACCAACCGCATCATCGCCAAAATTTATATCAGATAAATTCACGTCAGATATATTTTCACTAGATAAATTTTCGCCAATTTCATTAAGATTATCGCTAACTTCCACATCAGAATTATCCGCAACAATATTACCGTCAACATTATTGTCAACATGATTTTTATCGTTTACAAAATCATCGTCTAAATTATAAGCGTTTGCGTCGTCGTTGATTAGTAAATCATCGTCAATTAAACTAAAATTAGCGTCAGACGGATTCTTTTTGTCGCCGCCATTCTCGGCAGGCAACAACTCCGTTTCTTCCAGATCAAAAACTTGGTCAAAATCTATTTCTTGACGTTTTGCGTCGTCTTGAATAAATTCATCGCTATTTATAATTGGAGATGTATTGTCGTCTTGGGACACTTGAGTTCTCCTTAAAATATGAAAAACATCGCGGACAATACCGCCATAATTACAGACCGGAAAATAAAATTACACTATATGAATTACTATTATCGACAATTTTCATTACAAAATTTCATTTTTTTTGGGCGTCTCTAAAAATTCATTTGTCAGGTAGGCGGCTAAAAAAATTAAACACTGTGCCGAAACGCCGCAATAGAGTTTATGATACCAATAAATTTTATTATTGCACAACGTTTAAAATAAATTTATTTCATACGTTATGAAATATTAAGATTTAATAACTCATGTTACGCATCATACGCAGAAACAAGGCAAAAAATAGTAACTATATTAGGACTGAATTTGACCGCCTGTGTAACGTGAGTTATTTAATGTATGTTTTCGTTGTTTT
>JAISLW010000408.1 GCA_031277105.1 Planctomycetaceae bacterium
AAGGCTTGGTGATAAAAGGGGAGAGGTGACCGGCAAAAACTGGATATGAAAGTGGGGGGAATAAGGTATATATTTTTGTTACGATAATTATTTATTTCGGAGAATCAAAAACAGACATAGCAACTTATTATAATAACAGAATTAGCATAATATTTACCAAGTATTAAAAAATAAAAAAATTATATAGGGCATCTCTAAAAATTCATTTTTTGTAAAAAGGTAGGCTGTGTTTCGCCGCTGTGTTTATTTTTTGTGCCGCAATACGCGTAAAACAATTATTAAATTTTAATACTTCATAACGTATAAAATAGACGTATTTTAGGCATTGTGAAGTAATAAAATTTATCGATGTCGTAAACTCTACTGCGGCGTTTCGGCGAAACGCCGCCTACCTTTTTGCAAAAAAATGAATTTTTAGAGATGCCCAACCGCATGCAGTCGCGACGCCTTCAATCCTGCCGATGATTTTTTGTAATTTGACTTACGCTAATTTCATTAGTCGCCGCAACGTCCACTCTGACATTAAAAAGACGCATATTAAGATCAAAAAGAATTTTAACATTTGCTCCTCCACAACCGCATCCAATACGGCACGTTGAGAACGCACTTTTAATAAATCTGTTAAACGTTTTATTTCGGCGGCGTTTTTTTCTTCAACCGAATTTGAAACCGAATTTGAATCTGTATTTGAATCTGTATTTGAATCTGTATCATTGTCATTTACATTTTCGGTATCAGAATTATTTTTTGAATTGTCTTGCGGTATTTCAAAAAAGTTTTTTTGTCCGTATAGCGCCGATTCTTTAATCAGCGGCATTGCGTCTGTTGGCGATTTGAAATACATACCTCCGCTTTTTGTTGCGATTTCAGCCAATAACAATTCATTTCGACTTGGATTTTCTCTTTCCAGATCGCTCATTTGCACTTGGAACGTTCGCGTTATTTCTTGTTTTCCGCCTGACGGTATATTAAATTTTGCAGTCCAGGTTCCTTCTTCCGTTAGCGGAATATATCCTTGATAGACGCCTGGCGTATTTGCGTCAAGCGTAACGTCAATAGTACGCAATTTTCCTGTCGGCGATAAAATGTCAATTGGCAATTTTGGCATAGTCAACGGATTAAGTTGTTCGTCATTCGCCGTAACTCTCAATTTCGCAATTGCGCCCAAACCATACCGCCGCTTGTCTAACATTACCGAACCGCGATCCGAGTCCCGTTGCAAACGTCCTTGCGACGTATGCCTTATTATTCGCGTTGCGATTTGTTCGTAAAAATTTTCTCCCATCCTTCTTAACCTCCAAAATTCGCCGCTGCCGATATACAAGACGCGCCCCGCGCCATAATATTGTTCAACGAGCAACGCCCCCATTTCGCCCATTGCATCCGGCGCTCCCGAAGTCGCTAAAAGAGTCGCCGTAGGCTTTACCGACTTGACTGGAAAATATCCGTAAAAACCTGGAAACGTTTCCCAAAAATTACGAGCGTCCGCCAAATTATCAACAGGTCGCAAAAACTCCGCCTCCTCGCCCGCCCGCGTAAATTTAAGCGGCCACGCCTTAACGTCGCTACGATAATTATGCTCAAAGGCGCGCGAAGGTTGACGAACCAAAAACTCAACCGGATACAACGCCCAAATTTTATCCATCCCGTTATGCGAAATCCAACCGGCAGGATTAGCCAGATTTATAGCGCCGGCAAACAAAACCAACCCGCCGCCTTGACGCGATACCCAATGCTCAAGAATATTAATTTGCTCATTAGATAAATCAGTCCAATCAGGATCAAACGCAAACACAACGTCGTATTCAGACATTTCTTTTTGCGTCGATGGGAAAGTCGTAAGAAGTTTGTCTGCATTTTGCGCCGAACCGACTTGCGTCCACGAAAGATAAACGTCAACGGACATCGTTTTATCGCGAAATATTTGCGATGATAAAAATTGATAATCGCGACCCGGCGCCGACGCATAAATTAGCGCTCGGTCTTTGCGATCTACTATCTCAATATCAGCCTGCCTAATATCGTCTTCCGCCAACTTATCTTCGTCCGGCGTAATAATTTTAACCACTAAACGCCGCTTGCCCGTTTCCGAAAACTTCGCATTAAATTCCGCATCTATGACGCCGTTACGGTCAAATTGAATCTGTTTTTCGTCAAGTTTAACGCCTCCGCTACTACTTCCGCTATTGCCGCTGCCGCCGCTATTATCTCCGGCATTTTGCGACCACAATTCAACCTTAATCTTATAAGATTTCAATTCGCCGCTATCATCTTCGCCGCCGATAAATTCTACCGGAACCTTTATCGTAAACGGATCGTCTGGAAAAAAACGTTCCGGCGAATCAAAACTTACTATGCGAAAATTCAACGGCTGCCTAGATAAACCAAGACCAATCGTATAAAACGGAATCCGCAAACGCGCCGCCGTCTCAAGCGGCGCTTCTGTTGAACGCCCTGAATTTTGACGACCGTCGGAAATAACAATCACACCCGCCAACGGTCGCCCGCGTTCCAATTGAAGCGTATCAAACAACGCCTCGCCAATACTCGTCTCTTCACCGTCCGCCTTCACTGAATCCAACGCCGCAAGTTGTAATTGCAATTGATCAGATTCCGTTACAGATTGGTTTAACGGATCAGGTTTTGTCGCCGAAAACGGCGGTTGCTGTTGTTGCGATTGTTGTTGAGCGGCGGCGTTTTCGTTTGTTTGAATTGGTGCGTTTGATTCAGATTGCGTCGTTTGGTTAGGCGTTATTCGGCGAACTGATTTGTCAAAAGAATACAACGCCACTTCATGCCGCTCGCTCAATTTTTCCACAAGCTCGCTACGCTTAATCCAATCTATCGCCGCCTCAATTCGACTCGGTCCAGCAAAATATCCATTAGCCGAATTTGAATCCGCCCCAGCGTCGCCGCCGCCTTCGTTTAACAATAATTCCGTATCGCCGGATCGACGTTGCAATACGTCATGATTACCCATACTAGCGCTCGTATCTATTATTATCGCAACACGCGAACTACCAACAAAACGCTCCCATTGAGGATGAAGATAAAATAACAACAACGTTATCACCGCAAAAATACGCAAAACCAAAAGCAATAAACGCTGCCAACGCCGCAAATCAATCGCATCTATCTTGTAACGCCGCACAAAAAATAAAACCAACAATAAGGCAACCAAAATCGGAATAAAATAATCCTGATTTTCTTGTATCCGCGCCCAACGAAAAACCGTATCGCTAGATTGGGTTTCGCTCGTTGTTGAAAAAGAGGGAATCTGACTCGCAAATAAATCAGCCGCCACAACCCCAGATAATTCTTGACCACAAAATATACCAAACATACTCAAATTAAAATCTGTCATGTTAAACTAAAACTAAACTATTATTTTTTTGTAACCGTTCACGGAAATTTAAGCAAAAGATTTTAGAGGATAGGGTGTAGGGGGACAATTTTCGTAACAATAAATATTTGTCCCGATAAGGACAACATGCTGGTAGAAAAAATGATATGAATTTTAGCGTCCCGTTAAGGACGCAATGGCGGTTAAGGTTGTATTTACATGTTGTCCCTAGCGGGACAAATATATTTTTGACCTTGCTTTTCTACCAACATGTTGTCCCTAGCGGGACAGGTAGAACAAATATTTATCGTTACAATAAATCTATCGCCTACACCCTACGCCCTTATTTCCTATCTTCTAAAACCAGTCGCTTAAAATTTCCGTGAACGGTTATTATTTTTTTAATTTCTATAATCGCCGTAAACGCTACTTTCGCATTCCGAATTATTTTTAAATAGTTGTTCTTTCTCTTTCTTTTGCTTTTGCTAATTTGCTTATTGTTCTGAATGCGGGATTTGCGGCGGTTTCGCACCATTCGAACATTACAGTTTCTGTTGTTGCCAATGTTGCGCCTGCTGAGTCGAGTCGCCTTATCGCCGCATCATAATCGTTGCGAAAGCGGCATGCGCAAGCGTCCGTTACAATAACAATCTCCTTGCCAAGCAACATCAAATCAAACGCCGATTGCAAAACGCAAACATGCAATTCGACGCCGCAAATTATCACTTTTTGCGCCGGTTCGTTTTCTATAAAGCTTGAAAATTCAGGGACGGCGCAAACTGAAAATGATTTTTTTGTAAACATTTTCGTACCTGTGAGTAAATTTTGCGTTATTGCCGGAACGGTTAGTCCTAATTTTTCTGGATATTGTTCTGAAACTACGACTTGTGTTTTGAGAGCATTTGCCGCCATAATTAGCCGTTGAACGTTGAAAACCAGCATATCGCCGCAATAAACAGACGGCACGAGACGCTCTTGAATATCTATCAACAACAACAAACTATTTTGCGCCGACATAAGCGAAAAACTACGATTATACATATTAAAACTCTCCAAAATATTACCTGCCCGTACTTGAAATCCGTTTGATTTATACTGCTAGCGATTGAAATTTAGCGATTATACTGCTCGTACTTGAAATTCAGCGATTTAAAAGCGTCAAAGCCTGCCGTCCGAAAGCTAGGCAGGCGAAGGTAAACGCAAACTCAAGTACGAATAGTTTAAAA
>JAISLW010000523.1 GCA_031277105.1 Planctomycetaceae bacterium
AGGTAGGCGGCGTTTCGCCGAAACGCCGCAGTAGAGTTTACGACATCGATAAATTTTATTACTTCACAATGCCTAAAATACATCTATTTTTACACGTTATGAATTATTAAAATTTAATAATCGTTTTACGCGTATTGCGGCACAAAATTAAACGCAGCAGCGAAACGCCGCCTACCTGGACAAATGAATTTTTAGAGATACCCAATTGTAATTATTTTTCGTTCTGATAATGGCAATGCGTAGCAGCCCGCCGCAACACGGCGGGTTATAGATTATCAAATAACGCGCGTACTGAATGGACAATTGAATGACGGATCTAATTGTTTGTAAATTTAATCAAATGAATTTTTTGGGACGTCTCTAATGAATAGTTACGCATATTTTTTAAAACCGTAATTTTCAGTGTGAAAAGTATAAAGGCGTCCGAGTCTGTCGTCTGAAATTTTGGAGTCGAAGGTAAATGTCAATTTAGGATCGAGCAGTTTAAAAATTATCTTCTTTTTAGTTGGTTTATTAGGTTTACGATTCTTGTATCTGCGTCGTGTTGGCATTTTTCGATTAGTAATTTTCTTGTGTTTGGGTCTTTTGAAGTTGATAGTAGCGCTGCGGCGTTGTATCTGATTTCGTTGTTTGGATCGTTTAATAATTCTGTTAGCCATGCGTTGACTAATACTCCGTTTGTTTCGGATAGATGAGCGATTATTTCTTTTCGTACTGCTGGATTGTAGTGATAGAGTTTGTAGGCTAAACTCAAATGTTCGTTTCCGAAACCGTCGCGTGCGATTAGCGTCCGTCTTGCTTCTAGTACGTAGTTGCTATCGGGGTGTTGCAAGAGGCGCATGAGTTGGTTTGTTGGCAAGGAGGAGACGCGGTTGAGATTTATGTTGCGTAAATCGACGGGCAAAAAATAATCTGCGTCGTCGTAATTATCAAAGGGATTCTTTATGTCGAGATGTTGAAATTTTTCCGGTTTTGTGCGTTTTTTGTGCGTATTTGCGGCGGCGTTGTCGTCGATTTTTTCAGGCGGTTGATTTTCAAAATTTTCGTAGTGATGATTATATTGACTTGCGATTTTATTATTTGTTGCGTCTAATTTTGGCAAGATGGGAAATGAATTTTCATCGGCGGATTGATAATAATTATCATTTGGCAAATTTGTCAATATATTTTGATTTGTGTTTTTTGCGATTTCGTTATAATTTAATTTTGGATTTGGGATAGGCGGGATTGGGTTGTCAAGTTGTTCGTTATAATTTTTTTGCGGCGTAGAGTTGTCGGCGAGATATTCGCGATTGTCTAATATTTTATTATTATCTTGCAATGTTTGTTTGAAGGGTTTGCCGTTGGCGGCTAGTAATTCGTCGTGAAAATTACTGGCGCGGTAACGTGCGATAGTTTTGGGTTTCGTTTTTTGCGATTCTGAAATTTTTCCGGCGATTTGTTGTAAAGTCGGTTCAATTACGTCGTGAATTTTTTCGCAATTCATTGTTGCTAGTTGTAAGTTGTGCGAGCGTCCGTTGGATTTAATATTTACCAAATCTGTCATTATTTGTTGTACGAATTGGTTGACGGCGTTTTTGGCAACCGGTTTTAGTTGCGGCGCTAGTTGTAACATTGCGCCGGTCATTGCAAGATAAATTTTGTCCCGATTTTTCTCGTCCGGCGAGTTCGGAAGTTTTTTTAATTCTTCGTCAATCGCATCGCAACATGTAAAAAAAATCTTTTCACGGTCAGAACGTAAACAATTTACTAATTCAACTAAACCCGCAACATCAAGACTCCGCAATAATCCTACAAGCCGCTCAACGTCGCCGTCGTCGCAAACCATCAATTGAGCCGCATAATCAGCCGCTAAATCACGCTGATTTTGCGCAACAAAAAATGCCATCGCAATCGCAAGCAATATTGACGCAGGAACTATAAAACCCCAAACAGACCGAAAAAATTTGACCAAAAGAATACGAATTAAATTGCCAATAAAAACAAAAATATCGCCAATAAATTCAAATGGAATAAGAATAATATCAAAAATTTTTTTTACCG
Organism: Planctomycetaceae bacterium; assembly: GCA_031277105.1. GTDB lineage: Bacteria > Planctomycetota > Planctomycetia > Pirellulales > Thermoguttaceae > WRKP01. The sequence goes on from JAISLW010000523.1 coordinate 2,044, forward strand.
GATACATTTTTATCTTTTTATCTTCTTAACTGGATTTTTAAAATTCGGAATTCGGAATTCGGAATTAAAGATTTTAATTTCAAATTTAAAATAGGGTATCTCTAAAAATTCATTTTTTTACAAAAAGGTAGGCGGTGTTTCGCCGAAACGCCGCAATACGCATAAAATTATTATTAAATCTTAATATTTCATAACGTATGAAATAAATTTATTTTAGGCGTTGTGAAATATTAACATTTATTAGCGACTTAAACTCTACTGCGGCACAAAATTAAACGCGGGGCGAAACGCCGCCTACCTGAACAAATGAATTTTTAGAGACGCCCAATAATCTTTTTAATCTGTGTAATCTGTGGACAAAAAAATTCGATTTATAGATTACGCAGATTAAAAAGATTTTTTTATAATTCCGAAAGTTGAATTAGTTTAGTTGACCATGCAGGTTTGATTTTCGTAGAGCCATTGTCTTGTGAAGTATCTATCGCAGAATGGTTGTAATTTTTTGTTTGTGTTTAGTTCGTTGTTTTGTGTATTTGTTTCGTCGTTTCCGATAATTAGAACGGTGTCGCCTGTTTGTGCGTCTGATAGCGCCCATGCGATTGCTTCGGCGCGGTCTGGCATGATTTGAATTTCATCTTTGTTTGTTAAACCTTTTCCGACTTCGCAGATTGCGGCGATAGTTTTTGGGTCGAGTTTATTTGACGCTGAAGTTAGGATGATAGCGTTTGCGAAGGCGCTTATAGATTTCCCGATTTGGTTTCTTTTTGCGGGGTCGTGGTAATCGGCGGCGGCGAATACGCATATAAGTTTTCCGGTTGTGATTTCTTTAATTGTTCGTAGTGTTGCGGCGAGCGAGTCGTTTGTTTTTGCGGAGTCGATGAATACGTTAAAAGGTTGTCCGCATTCGATTCTTTCCATTCTGCCGGGGACGCTTTCGACGCGTTCAATTCCGCGTGCTACTACTTTTAGGTCGATTTCAAAACCGATGCCTAGCGCTGTTGCCATCATGCAATTGTAAATATGTTCGTCTCCGATAATTTTTGTGCAAAAAGGCGCCGCTGTTGTTCCGGCGGTAACGATGAAAGTTTGTTCGTTGGGGTAACGTTCAATTAGTGTAGCGTTGACTTCGGCTTGGTTTCGTATTCCTGTGGAGAGCAAGGGGTGATCGATTAGGGGTAAAATTGCGCCGGTGATTTTGTCATCGACGTTGCATATTGCGAGCGCTTTTTTCTTTGCGTATTTGAAAATCCCTAATTTTGTGCGTCTATATTGTTCGACGGTGCCGTGAAAATCCAGGTGGTCGCGTTTAATATTGGTCATGCAAACTGCGTCAAAATTTATACCTGCCAGGTAACCTTGTGCGATAGTTTTGCTTGACGCTTCGACTATAACGTGCGTGCAACCGTTCATTGTCATTATATTAAGCCAAGCGGCGAGTTGGTCGGGCGTCAGATCGGAGTCGTTTGTTTGGTTTAAAAAATGACCGTCGAATATTCCGAGTGAGCCGATGAGACCGACTTGGTAACCGGCTTCGGCGAGGACTCCGGCGATGAGGTAGGAGGTTGAGGTTTTGCCGCTTGTTCCGGTGATGGCGATCATTTTGAGAGATTTTGCTGGGTAGTCGTTGAGGGCGTGGCAGAGTTGGGCGAAGCCTTCGAGTACGTTTGGCATAATAAAGAACGGTGTTGAGCCGGCGCCGTTGGCGGGTCGATTGGCGACGACGGCGGCGCAACCGTGATGTATTGCCAAGCCGACGACCTCGTCGAGTTCGTCGTCGTTTTCCGGCAATGCAAAAAAAACGTCGCCGGGTCGAACTGTATCGGCGTCGGTCGTGCAACTTTTTGCTTTAACGTCGCAAGTAAAAGACGTATGAAGTTTTTTGCAAACCGATTTAAGAGTTCTTTTCAATGAAACCGGTTCTGTGCCGTTGCAACATGTGCTATAGCAGGTATGCATCCTTGCTCTCCCCTAAAAAAAATTTTTAAATATATAACTCACGTTACGCAGGCGGTCAAATTCAGACCGAATATAGTTACTATATTTAGCCTTGTTTCTGCGTATGATGCGTAACATGAGTGATTATTTTGTTTTTGATGTATAGTTGCAAAA
>JAISLW010000529.1 GCA_031277105.1 Planctomycetaceae bacterium
AATAAGCACAATATTGTCAATTAAAGAATCAACTCGAATTAGTATCGCCGAAATTCTAGGTAAACGTAAATACCTGTCAATCCCACATCCCATCTCTCTAAACAAATCTTTTTAATCTGTGTAATCTGTGGACAAAAAAAACGATCCACAGATTACACAGATTATACAACTCGTACTTGAAATTCATCAATGTAAAAGCGTCAAAGCCTGCCGCCCGAAAGCTAGGCAGGCAAAGGTAACCGCAAACTCAAGTGTGAACAGTTTAAAATACAACGCAAATCATTAGTTTAACTGAATTATTTTATTCGTTTTAACTTTATTTAAGAAATCTATTTCACTGATAGAAATTGATATTTTTCTCTCCATGAATTGCTCATAGTTTGCGCGATAATTGTACCAAACAGAATAGTAATCAACATAAATAGCATGATTAAAACGTATATCTTTTATAAAATCATCCCAAATTTTGGTACGTATAGCAGGTTCGTTAAAAAATAAAAGCGCTCGTATAATATTTTTTGTATTGCAGATTCTACTTTTAACGAATGTAATATCCTTTTGATCAACATACATAGCAAACATCTTTAATTTAGGCAACTTGTCAATATTATCTAAAATATACCGCGATAATTTTTTATCATGAATCTCAAGACATCTAATCTGCGAATGAAATAAACTATCAGTTTTAATTTCAAAATCAGTTTCAGAAAATTTACTATTGAATATTACAATATGCCGAACAGAAACGGCGCTACCGATTTTTTCTATTAATGGTAATGTTAGTAAACAACTATCCAAATCAATTGTGCGAATTTTAGCCGGTAATTGCCATGAAACGTCTTTGGTAAAATGCATATTACATAATTTTAAATGTTCTAATGCGGTATGTTGGGAAATCCCTGACATAAAATTTCTTGTAGATTCTTTTGTACCGTCTGATATATAGCGAATATATCTTAATTTTTTAAGCCGAATCAATTTCGATGGCAAATCCGCCGGAAATTTTTTTACCTCAATAAAGAGATGTTCAAGATTAGTCAAGGAAAGCAACCAATTCATATTCTCTTCTGTCAATGAATAATTACTAAACAAAATTTTCAATGATACAATTCGCTCGCTCCTGATTTCTAACAATTTAGCGAATAATTTATTTTTATCTCCTTTGTAAGACAACGTGCTTATACTTATACGATTGTCGCAATTTTGGATCGTTTCTAAATCGTCTTCAAAGTTATTTTGTATTTGCCAAAAAATAACTTTTTCGGCTATATTCTTCTCCTGGTCATCTTCTTCGCTAATAAACAACTTCAGCGGAGTAGGGAACCAGTCGTCGTTACATACAGGACAGTCTATAGAAAAATCTAATATCCCCGCAAAAACAGGCATACACAATAACAAAAAAATACAAAAAAATAATATCCTATAATACCTCATAAAAATTTCCTCACAAATATCTAACATATAAAATATTTCAAAAACACGTACAAATATAAAATCTATAAGTATAAATTACTAATCGGTAAAACGCAAAAATGAAAATCTATAATAAAACTAATTCCTTGATATATTCTTTATCATTGTAATTAAATGATAGATTGGCTTTAATTTCAGATTGAATATTTTGTTTTTTTAACCCATCTGTAGAAAAACGAACTGAAGCTTTTTTGGTAGGAAAATCAAACGAACCCGTCATTGATAAATTACCTGAATAAGTAACAGTCCCACTAATTTTAGCGATAGCTGCAATCTCATTATTAAGATATTTCATATTAGCTCCAACAATTGCATAGACATTAATATCTAATTTATATGAACTTTGTAAATGTGAATTCGCAACAGAATCGCATGTTGAATAACTAAATTGTAATTTGTCTATAAGGAGATTAGCGCTACCTTTAATTCCTACTTTTGCATAGATAGACGCTCCTACAAGAATCAGATCAATACCTTTCCTTTTTTCAATTTCGCCAAGCGCTTCTACTGAAATTTTTCCACTTACAATAAAGTCATATTTATACCCATACATTTCCGGCGACCATAATGTCTTTTTACAACAAACAGATTCTTCTGTTACTGAAATAACAAAATCTTTATAGCCATAAGTAACATCTACAAATGCATTATGTAATAATGATTGAATAAGATTGATTCTTTTCTTTTCAGATCTATCTTTAGGCTTAAATGGACCATAGGTTTTCTTTACCAATCCCCACGAATCAATATAATACATGGGATTGTTTGCCACATAATCATATAAGTTAAAAGTTTTTCCTTCAAACATAATCGGATCTTCATTCACCCATCGTCCCGCATTTGAGTCGTACCAGCGGTTAATATTCCATTGTAGATCGCTACTTTTATCTGTTAATTTTCCCGTGTAGGCGAATAGTAATTGATCATTTTTTGTTTCAGAGATTAGTTTTCCGAAGGCGTTGTATTCTAAATGAAATTCAACATTACCATCGGATTTTACAATGTCGCGGATTGTGTTTAGATGGTCGTTTAACGTCCAATTGTCGTTATTGCAGATTAGTTCGTCTTGTTTTGTTCCCCAAAGGTATCTTGATTGTAATTTTCCGGTTGAATCCAGTGT
>JAISLW010000002.1 GCA_031277105.1 Planctomycetaceae bacterium
GGACAAATATATTTTTGACCTTGCTTTTCTACCAACATGTTGTCCCTAACGGGACAGATGAGACAACTATTTATTGTTACAATAAATCTATCTATTTATTGTTACAATAAATCTATCTATTTATTGTTACAATAAATCTATCTATTTATTGTTACAATAAATCTATCTCCTACACCTTACACCCTAAACTCTATCGTTTAATTTTTCGTGAAAGGTTACAAATTACACGGCTAATGAAAATGAATAGTTGCAAGTTATTTCTTTTTTGCCGCCGGCGTTTTTGCGGTTGCGGCGTTTGTTTTTGCGGCGGCAGTTCCGGTTTTTGCGGCATTTTTTGTTGTTGCTGCTGTGGTTGTTCCAGTTTCGGCGCCTTCTTCTTCGCCTTTCTTTTTCTTCTTTTTCTTAACCACAACCCTATAAACGCGAACTTTTGCGAGTCCGAATACGCCGTCTTCTTCTTTCCATCGGTCTTGTTGCGTCAAACGTTCTAACCGTTCCGCCCGCGTCAAAACATTTCTTGCCCGAACAATACCTTTTCTTGTACGTAAACTTTTGTCAATAGTCATAAAACACTCCAAAAATTACCCGCAACTAAATTAAAAAATCGCAGGACGATTTAAGATTTATACTGCCTACTCGTACTTAAAATTCTACGATTTAAAAGCGTAAAAGCCCGCCGTCCGAAATCTACAAAACAAGCGCCAATAAACGTAAACGAAAACTCAAGTACAAACAGTTTAATTTAATTAAAATGCCGCACTTAAAATTTAAGCAAGCCGCTTGCGTAAATGAAATAAAACGAGCCTTCTTGAACCGCCAAAATTATAAGTACAATTTATACACGCTTCGTAAAATATTAACTTAACCAAAAATGCAATTACGAGTTGACCGCAACAATTATAAGATTATCGCCGCTAAACCAACTCAACGAAGCGACAAGTTTACCACGCTTCCTACTTTCGACAAGGGGAGGGCGAAAATCATAAGGTAGTTTTTAATTGGAATCAAGGCGTTATTCAATATTTATAATTAATTTTTTGATTTAAAATATTTTTAAAATTTTTTCTCTGTGAGTTCTTTGTTTTTTGGCGTTGAATAAAAAGTTGTATTTTAGAGGTTATCATTAGTATTATTGTCAAAATTGGATTATTGGATTTTTTTGTTAGTGGTTTGTTCTTATTTTATCGATTTTGCTGTTTTGTTTATGAAAAAAAAGTCAAGATAATTTGATAAGTAGATCAGAATTGCGTTAAATGGGGAGTATAATATGTCAGGTTTCGATACGTATTTGTTTTTGTTTTATATTTGAGTTTTTGTCGTATTGGAATTTTTTAGTTGTTTGCGTTTGAAATATTTGTTTTTTATCGGTTTTATGTCGATGATATTATTATTCGGCTTGACGATATTTTAATATTGTATTAGGCGGGCAGACCTAGATTTAACTTGCGAACCGTAATAACCCTGTAATTTATGGAATATTCCATAACAAATTTACTATGACTTTTCCGATCCCCCCACTTAATCCTGAAACTGAATCATTAGAGATGGCGGCTCTTTCTCCATCTTCTAAAGTGTTTGTTGCGGCGACGATAATATTTATTGGAAGCGTAGTTGCAATGATTCATGCGCAAATTCCAGTTGCTTCGCTTGCTAATCTTCCTAACGAGGTTATTGATCAGAATCTAGTTGTTGCGCCGTTGCCGGATACGCATAATATTGCAGATAACGGCGGCGATTTGAATGCGAATAATGAATTACGAGTTGCGTTAGCGGAATTGAACCGCGACGAACTTGCGCCGATGATGGCGGCAGGCAGCGCAAAATATACGCAAGCATACCCGCAACCCGCTATCGACTCGCAAATCATACCGCAAAACGTACAACAAACATCTGCCGCAAATATCACCGAACCGAAACCTTTGATAACGCCTACGCAAAATTCAACAGACGATAAACAACAAAATTCAAACGAACAATTAAACAATCAAAAAAATAAATCATTCGATTTCAAACCGTTGCAAACTACGCCCAATACGTCAAAAATTTTCGGCTCCGACGATAATAAAATTGATCGCAAAACCTTAAAACCAACGCCAACAATAACGCCGCCAACCGAAATCGCAGACTCAATGTTGCCGTTGTTGCAATTTGCAGAAAATCTAAAATCAACAAAACAATCAGAATCTGATCCGCTTATTCCGGTCGACGTATTCCAAAATTCAGACATGGCGCCAATTTATCCAGCAAATCCAACATTAGTACCGCTCGCACAAGCAAAAAATTAAACAAACAAAAAAAGGGCGTCTCTAAAAATTCATTTGTTCATGTAGGCGGCTAAAAAAATCAACACCGTGCCGAAACGCCGCATTAGATTTTATGTTGTTAATAAATGTTAATATTTCACAACGCCTAAAATAAATCTATTTTGTACATTATGAATTATTAAAATTTAATAATTGTTTTACGCGTAATGCGGCACAAAAAATAAACACAGCGGCGAAACACCGCCTACCTTTTTACAAAAAAATGAATTTTTAGAGACGCCCCAAAGTTATTCCTTAATTCCTGGTATTTTGAAATTTTTGCAGAAATCTGCGATTTCGTTTTTGATGTTATTTGCGTGTTTGTCGATATTTTTTATATTTTTGCAAACTCTATCAATCCAATTTGCGACAAGTTGCATATCTGATTCTTTCATTCCCATTGCGGTCAACGATGGCGTTCCTAGTCTTACGCCGCTTGTGATGAACGGGCTGCGGTGATCGCCGGGAACCATGTTGAAGTTTGCGATAATTCCTGATTTTGCTAATGCAGTAGCGGCTTCCTTTCCTGTAAAATCTTGCTCTCTGAAATCGAGTATCAAAAGATGCGTGTCAGTTCCGCCTCCCGCAAGTTGCCAGCCTTTGTCTAACAAAGCATTTGCCAGCGCTTTTGCATTCTTTACGATTTGTGCGCCGTAATTTTTGAATTCGTCTGTTGCCGCTTCCTTAAACGCTACCGCCATCGCCGCAATAATATGCAAATGCGGTCCGCCTTGCAATCCCGGAAAAACAGCACGGTCAACCCGTTTCGCAAGATTCAATTTACTATCGGCATGATATTTTCCCTGATACTTGTCCTCAACTTTCGACAAAATAAATCCCGCTCTCGGACCTCTTAACATTTTATGACTTGTGCTAGTTACAATATCGCAATACGGCGTCGGATTAGGATGTACTCCGGCAATAATCAGCGCATTTATATGAGCAATATCAGCGACAAGATACGACTCCGTTTCGTTGGCAATATCGGCGAAATCTTTATATTCAATTTTATGCGGATAAGCGGTAGCGCCGACCCAGATCATTTTTGGGCGTTCTTGTTTTGCGATTTTGCGTATTGCTTCCATGTCAAAGCGTCCGGTAACGGAATCGGGACCGTATGGAATTTGCACGTAATCGATACCTGAAAAATTTACGCGCCATCCGTGCGTCAAATGTCCGCCGCTTGGCACTGGCATACCCATTACTTTATCGCCTGTTTTAAGCAGCGCGCGATAGACGGCGTGATTTGCCGGCGAGCCGCTGTAAGGTTGTACGTTTGCGTGTTCGGCGCCGAAGAGTTTTTTTGCCCGCTCTATTGCGAGGCTCTCAACAGCATCGACAAACTCGTTGCCCTCATAATAACGAGCGCCAGGATAACCTTCCGCATACTTGTCCGTCAACATCGAACCGCACGCCTCCAATACGCTAAAAGAAGCGTAACTCTCAGACGCTATCATTTTTAGAGTCGTTGACTCGTATTCCGATTCTTTTTGAATTAAGTTATAAATTTCAGGATCAGATTCCTTTAAATTCGGGTAACGTTCCATTCGATTTTTCTCTTTCTAATTTAACAAATTTTCTAATTTAATTAATTTCTAAAATTCACACAAATACAATCCATCTTACTCAAAAAATTTTTTTTGAGTTCGATAAATATAAAGCAATATCAATTTTTGACAACAGGTTCAATTTTTTTAACATGCAAATTAAACTCAAAACAACAAAATGTCCACAAAGAAAAAATTCAAAATGCGGAATGGAAATTATACAGATCGTACTTGAAATTCAGTGATTTAAAAGCGTAAAAGCCTGCCGTCCGAAAGCTAGGCAGGCGAAGGTAAACGAAAATTCAAGTGCGAACAGTTTAAAGATTTTAATTTTAAAATTGTAAATTAAATTTGTCCCAATTGTCTTTCATTTCCCATCTGTCCCTTAAAAAAATAATTCCGAATTTCATTTAGTTTTGAGTTTAAAAATTTTTGTTTCGGGTATTGACATTTTGATTGGGGCGTATAAGATGTTGACGTTTTCGAGGTAAAACTTGTCAAGGGTAATCAAGTCTTACCAATTTTATAATCTCGTACAAGATTATAAATGAATCGACAATTTAAAGTTTTTTTCTAACTGTTCGTATTTTGAATTTTTGCGATTTAAGAGCGTCAAGACCTGTTGTCCGAAGTTTTGCAGGCGGCGTTAAACGCAGATTCAGATACGAGCAGTTTAACAGTTTATACAGATCGTACTTGAAATTTATTGATTTAAAAGCGTCAAAGCCTGCCGTCCGAAAACTAGGCAGGCGACGGTAAACGAAAACTCAAGTGCGAACAGTTTAAAAGGAGTCTCTTGATGAGCAGTCAATTTTTAAGAAGTGTAACGGCGTTTTTTTCGTTTGTTGCGTTTCTGTTTTCGGCGATAAATTTTTCGTCTTTTGCGTTAGCGTCGGAGTCGGCGGATCAATTAGTGTTGTTTCGTAATTCGGCGTCCGGCGTTGCGAATGATAATATTTCTATTTCGCCTTACGGCGTCAATCTTGCGCTTGCGTTAATTTTTCCTGGCGTTAAGGGCGATGCGGCGGCGGAGTTGGAGTTGTTGCTTGGGGAGGGCGTTGATGCGGGCAAGTTAGCGGAGTCGTTAAAGATTGCGGAGTATGCGAAGGTGGACTCGCCGATTAAAACGGCAACGTCGCTTTGGATACAACAAGGTTTCAACGTTTTGCCGGAATTTACGGATACGGCAAAAAAGAACTTCGCAGCCGAAGTTAGTCAAGTTGATTTTCAGACAAATTCTACAGACGCTTGCAAGGATATAAATGATTGGGTTGACAAGAATACTAAATCGAAAATTAAAAAATTATTTGATAAGGTTGATCCGTCGAGTCGTGTTATTGCGGTTTCGGCGATTTATTTTCTAGCGGATTGGGTCAAGCCGTTTGACAAAAATAAAACGAAGTCAGAAGATTTTACCTTGCTAAACGGCGAAAAGAAAAAAGTCAAAATGATGAGAAATCCAAAAACCGGAAAAACTTTCAAATACGGCGAAGGCTTAAACTCGCAATGGATGGAAATACCGTACAAGAATAAGGGGTTTAGCGCCGTTGTTATTTTGCCGGAACGTGGAATTGATCCGGCGGATGTTATTGCGAAGTTGACGCCGGAAAATTTTGACAACATGATTAAAACGCTAAAGTCTAAAGAACTAGACGTCAAGTTGCCGCAATTTGAAGTAGAGTATAGTACGAGTTTGAAAAAACCGTTAATCAATGCGGGCGTGCAAAAAATCTTCTCAACAAACGCAGACTTCTCTGGTATCACGCCAAGTAAGGAACTTATTGTAAGCGAAGTTATACAAAAAGTATTTATCAAGGTTGACGAAACAGGCACTGAAGCAGCCGCCGCTACGGGAATTACTATGGTTACAACTTCGTTAAATATAAATTTGCCGAAGGAGTTTTATGTTGACCGACCGTTCATTTTTATTGTAAAAGAAGGCAACAACATATTATTCATAAGCAAAATCACAAAACCATAATTTTTAATACGAAATGCGGAATTAAAGATTTCAATTTCAAATTTGAAATAATCTGTTTAATATGAGTAATCTATGGACAAAAAAATTGATCCACAGATTACACAGATTAAAAAGATTTATTAAAAAAATAATTCCGAATTAAAAAAAACCAGGTGGAACGGAGTCTGGAATTGCTCCCCGTCAACCGGATTTCCGTTTCACCGCCCCCTTTTTGTAACAAAAAATAAATCCCAAAAAATTTTCCCATAATTCCGAATTCCGAATTCCGAATTTAAAAAAACTACCCCCTTCCTTTTTTATGTCGTTTTTTCGTTTGCCTAAAGAGTTATCAGATTCGGCAACAGCAAAATTTTTAATTCAACCTGTTCCGTATGAGGGGACAGTTAGTTTCCTTAAAGGGACGGTAAAAGGTCCCGATGCGATACTTGCGGTTTCAGACCAAGTAGAGCATTTTGACGAGGAGATGTTGTTTGATATGACGTTGCAAGGAATTGCGACGGCGCCGTCTATATTGCCTGCGGATTCTCCGGAGGAAGAGTTTGAGCGTATTTACCGGACAGTTTGTGAAAGTGATTTATTTCGCAGTGGTAGATTTCCTATTTTTCTTGGCGGCGAGCATAGTATTACGCCGCCGATAGTGAAAGCCGCCGCCGAAAAGTATCATGAAATAAGTGTCCTCCAATTTGACGCCCATGCCGATCTACGCAACTCATACACCGGAACAAAATTTTCACACGGCTCAGCAATGAGACGAACTCTCGAATATACGCAAAATATAGTTCAAGTTGGAATCCGTAGCTTTAGCGAGGAAGAGTTCAATGATTGTCCTGAAAGGGTTAAAAATTTTATTACGCCGAAGTTGTTATTGAAAGATTATTCTTTTTGTCTTGATCAAATTTTGCATAAGTTATCGGATAGCGTTTATATTACGATTGATATTGACGCTTTTGATCCTGCTTTTGCGCCAGGAACGGGGACGCCGGAACCGGGAGGTTTGGCGTGGCATGAAGTTACGGGAATATTACGAAAAGTATGTGAAACAAAAAATGTTATAGGCGCTGATATTGTTGAAGTCGCACCGCTGGGCGGAAACAATGTAATCACAGAATTTATGGCGGCAAGATTAACCGCTAAATTAATTACATACAACTATAATAAATAAAATCAAAAACTAAATGTCTTGCTTAATTCGGAATTCGGAATTCGGAATTCGGAATTAAAGATTTTGATTTAAAAATTGTTAATTAACTTTGTCCCACTTGTCTCTCTTGTCCCACCTGTCCCTAAAAATAATCCTTCTAATCTGCGGACAAAAAATCGATCCACAGATTACACAGATTAGAAAGATTAGAAAGATTATTTTTTTAATTCCGAATTCCGAATTCCGAATTCCGAATTTAAAAAAAAGGACGGTTTGTGGCAGACAATAGGAGGCGTCTTACGTCACGCACACAAACCGCCTAAACAACAGCGTTAGCTTTCGAACATCCTTGCTCTAGGGAATTATAAAAAATAAAAAATATAAATTC
>JAISLW010000012.1 GCA_031277105.1 Planctomycetaceae bacterium
TTTAATGTCTCTTCTTTTGGTATTTTGTTATAAGTTGGCATTTTTTAGTTTTTGTAACAAAAATATATTTCTCTAATTCCCTAATTCAATTTCTTAATTCCGAATGACGGATCGGCGGCGATCCGTCATTCGGAATAAATTTTTTTTTTCAACTGCGTAATCTGGTGATCTCTGGATTCTTTTTTAAAACGATCTTTTTAAAACGATCTTTTTGAAACGATCCACAGATTACGCAGATTAGTCAGATTATTTTTTATTTTAAATTATTTTATTTTAAACTGTTCTTATTTTTATTGTAGTTTTGGTCTGTTGTTTCTATTATTAGGTTTTCGATTTGTTCTGATGATATTATGCGTGTTCCTTTGCCGTTTAATCTTCGCATGATTTCCGACAACGGATAAATGACAAAAGGGAAATGATACTTGAACCACATAGCAATATATCTCAATACGATTTTTACCGTAGTTTTTTGCGGTTCAATTTTTTTCCAGGGAGTTTGCAATCGATAAAAAATATATTTTTTCGATAACGGATGAATTTCCCAATTATTCCAAGGTTTAGCGGCGCCGGCAAAATGGACAATTGCAGGTTTATTTACGGCTTCTTGAAAAATTTTACCCTGAAAAAATTTCTTCCTCAAATAAACCGGATTGACAATATTGTATCGCGGATGAACATAAGTAACATTGCCAATCGTTAGCATGTTCATAATATCTTGATCGCCATAATGTTTTTGTCCTACGCACATTGGAATAAATTTGTTTTCGATAAAATTTATTGTTTTTTCTAACCAGTTCTCTTCTCGCCATTTTTTTGCGTTGAATAATAACATCCCCGAATTGAAATAGCGCAACGAAAAAGAATGTTTGAAATTCGACGGACCGACAAAAAGATCCGAAACTACCGCCAGAATACGATTATCAAGATTAGTTTCAAAAAGCGGTTTAAGATTGTCCAAAACAATCATATCACAGTCTAAATATAATATTCTGTCCGCCGGTATAATTTCCGGCACAAGAAAACGCAGATACGTCGCCCGACTCAAAATTACGCCGCCGGTTGGAATACGTTTAATAAACTGATTATCGTCGTTGATCAGATGAATTTGAATATTTATGCGATTAGATAATATCGATCTAAAAAAATCCTCAAGAGGCTCGTTCTTAACCACGTATGAATCCATCGTCAAAATATGAATATTCAATTCATTGTCCCGATTATTATCACACAAAGAACGAATTAACGTCCCCGCATGAGGAAGATAATTTACATCCGAAGCAATCGCAATATTCATCATGGCAAATTAAAAAGAAAAAATAATCGTTCTCGAAAATTAAGGCGAGAGTTTTAAATTGTTCGTACTTGAGTTTGCGTTTCCCTTCGCCTGCCTAGTTTTCGTGCGGCAGGCTTTTACGCTTTTAAATCGCTGAAATTCAAGTACGATCTGTATAAATTGTTCGTACTTTAATTTGCGTTTACCGCCGTCTGACGTCCGATAAGTTCGATAACTAAACCGGCAACGGTAAACGCAATTTCACAAATAAGAAAAATTTCAATTGCATAGCGGATCAAAGTTCCTTTCTGAAGACGGCAATGAAAAACCTGAACGAAAGAAAAACATCAACCGGCGCAACCCATGAGCGTTTAACAAATTCAATTCCTGAATTTAATATTTTACCTTTCTTGAAATTTTCCATTGCGTGTATTCTCCAGTTGTTAGCGCATCGTCTTAAACGGACGCAACTACTCGACGTTTCCTCATAACGGGCTAACAATTTTTCACATATAAATTGTTGCATTTTGTATAAGGTTGTAGAATCTGCCGGCGCTACGTCGATTTCGTTTATATAATTGTCAATCTCTATCGCTACAACTTCTAACTCTTTCGCTTTATGTTTGTCTTGACGTATCAACGACGCCATTGAACGTAATTTATCGGCAGTCGATTTAAGTTGAATTTTTAACTCTTGAACTGCCGCATCATATTGACCGCGCCAATTATATTCCGCCACGCGTTGCTGCAAGGAATCCCAACACGATTTCAATTGCGCTAGCGGCGCCCAATGTCTTATTCGGGTTAAACGACGCAATGAATACGGATAAGGCAATTTAACCGCAATCTTCTTAACATCGACAATCGCCGCATCTTCCGTCGCAACTAAACTGCTTATCGCCTTTTCTTGCACAATTGCGCTACGCCGAGTCAAGAACCATATTTCTTGAAATTCAAAAAATAATTTAACATAAGAACCCGCGTCAAAAAGAAAATCCTTAACCCGCCGCCACGCAAAACGTAAAACGCCTTCGCGCGGCATATCGGGGCGACGGTCAAGTCTGTCTTTACGCCGAAAAAATCCGGTCATCATCGGATGCGTTCCCGAAAGCACGCCCGAATAACGATACCAAATTAAATTCCAAAACATTAACCAATAATGATCCTTCGGCAATCGCTTGAGTATTTTTGTGCAATGTTCTTTTGAATAAAATTCAGCGTAAGCGATTTGAGTTGCAATTTTCCAATCGCCAGGTTTCATTAGCGGATGGACAAATGTTTCGTGGAAAGAATCATATTTATTCAAATCAGGATCGATAGGCGAGCCGCGTTTGATCATCTCAAAGTGATCAACCGACCCCGGCAACGGAGTAAGCATAAAAAACGACGCCAGATCAACGCCGACGTGATCGCGCAAAAATAAAACGTCGCGTCGAACTGAGTCGATTGTATCTTTGGGGAATCCGATGATATAGCCGACGTGAACGATTACGCCTACTTGTTGCCAAGTTTGAACCATTGATTGGTATTGTTCGACTTTATTTTGTGTTTTTCCGGCTTCGGCGATATTTTCGGGGTTTACGCTTTCCATTCCGACGAAAACCATCCGGCAACCCGCTTTGACTGCTTTATCGACGAAGTTTGGAATCTTACTTGACTGCGTATCGATTTGCATCATAAAGTTTAGGGGGCTTCCGTTTTTTTTCATTTCGCCGAGTGCGTCGAATATAGTTTCCCAGTGTGCGGAGCGTGCAAAATTATCATCGGTAAAAAAGAAGTTAGGGACGCCGTTTTCGCAATTTAGTTTAACTGTTTCGATTACCGCTTCGGCGGAACGGCATCTCATTTTGCGACCTTGAATATTTATTACGGTGCAAAAAGTACAGCCAAAAGGACAGCCGCGAGAGGAGTCTATTGTCGCCCATCTTGCGCCGAAGTGATCGATATATTTCGGGTCGGCTTTTGGCAATGGGGCGGCGGTCAAGTCGGGCGCTTTGGGCAAGCGGTAAATCGGTTGTAATTCGCCGTTAATTGCGTCTGTAAATAATTTCTCCATTGTGCCAGGCGTTTCCGCCTCGCCTGCGACGAGCGTAACGCCATTATCAATAAGAAATTGCAATTCAGGCGTAAGTTCGTCGAACAATGCGAGTACGCCCGTAACATGAAAGCCGCCGATCATCACGTTTACGCCAAGTTGACGAAATCGCATTGCTATATCAGAAGCGCGGGGAAATTGGTTAGATTGAACGCCTACGATGCCGACGACGACTTTGGTTTCGGGGTCAAGATTTTGGCGGGCGATTTTTTCAAATGGAATTTTTTGAATATTATCGTCGTAAGATTCCAAAGAGATTTCTATATTGGGCAATGTTTTTTTATCAATCATATCGCGGGCTAAACTTTTGATTACCGCTAATGTATTAGAAGGAACAACTCCCCAAGTCCAGCGTTGCACGTAGCCGTCGTCGTCGTATCGCGACGAAACGATATAAACAATTTCAAGTTTTTTGATCATAAATTTCTGATTTTTGTTTTGTACAATTAGCGCTTTTCAATTTCGGCGGCTCAATTGTGTTAAGGAACGTAATTAAATGGACGTTTTATATTTTGCTTGTACTTGTAAATTCATTGATTTAAAAGTTTCAAGGTTTGTCGTCCGCAAGTTAGTCGGGCAAAGGTAAATGAAAATTAAAGTGTGAGCAGTTTAAATTTTCGGCAACAAATATTCGGCAACATATATGATTGGGAAGCGAAAGAATCCGTCATACGATAGTTGGACGGACGATTAGTCGGGTAAGTGATGGTATGCAAAATTGAAAGTGTGAACAGATTAACGTTACGTCCAGTTCAAAAAAACCTTGTAAAGTATATCACGACTTCAAACTCACGCAATACCGCCTAATCTCAAAAAAACATCGACGACTCGCAATCGTCTCGCCTGCATTCATGGATCGCAATCGTCTCGTCTGCATCCCAGGATCGCGGGCGTCTCGCCTGCATCCCAGGATCGCGGGCGTCTCGCCTGCATGCGGTTGTACTCAACCGCCGATGAGCGAGGTTTTGATCGCAAGCGCCTTTTTGTTTGCCTTGCGGCAAAGTGCAGGCGAGACGCCTGCGTTCCTTCTTAATTTTTTATTAACCACAGAGAACACAGAGTTCACAGAGGAAATTTTTAATTGGAATCAAAACATTATTTAATATTATAATTGACTTTTTGATTTAAAATATTTTAAAAAAATTCTTCTCTGTGATCTCTGTATTCTCGGTGATTAGTAAAAATAAATTTGTGTTTTTTTGAAGTTTCCCTTTAGATTATTTTTTTGTATTTATTTCTTCTGTGTTCTAGTCTATTTGGGTCGTTTGTTTTTATGAAGTTTTCGTATTCTTGGAAGTTTCCGTCGAACCATTTAACCTTTCCGTCGCCTTCAAAAATTAGTAGGTGCGTGCAAATTCGGTCTAGGAAAAATCTATCGTGTGAAATTACCATTACGCAACCCGCAAAATCTAATAGCGCTTGTTCCAAAACTCTCATTGTCGCTACGTCTAAATCATTTGTCGGCTCGTCCAATAATAATAAATTGCCGCCTCGTTTTAATAATTTTGCTAGATGTACTCTGTTTCTTTCGCCGCCGCTGCAATTGCCTAATAATTTTTGTTGTTGCGTTCCTCTGAAATTGAACCTCGCAACATACGCTCTGCCATTCATCCGAACATTCCCTAACTCTACAACATCCTTGCCGCCGGTAATTTCGTCAAAAACAGTATTCGCATCATTCAATACGTCTCGATGCTGGTCAACATACGCCAATTGAACCGTCGAACCAATTTCAATCGTCCCCGCATCCGGCGACTCCTCGCCAACTATCATCCTAAATAACGTCGTCTTGCCCGTTCCATTGGGACCAATCACGCCCACAATAGCGCCGCGCGGCAACTCAAACGAACATCCCGCAATCAACTCCGCCCTCTTGCCCGAAATATCATAACCTTTCGACACGTTATTAAACGATAAAACTTTGTCGCCTAATCTTGCGCCCGGCGCTATTTGAATAATCGTATCGCTCTTGTCGTCTATTGATTGTTCTGATACCAATTTCTCATAGGCGTTAACCCGCGCCTGATTTTTTTGCAATCTGCCCTTGTGTGCTAAATGAATCCATTCTAGTTCACGTTGCAATGTTTTTTGGCGTTGCGAAGTTTTCTTTTCCGCCAGCCGCAATATTTCCGCCTTTTGCGCAAGCCAAGACGAATAATTACCCTCAAACGGAATGCCGCGAGTATTCTCTAGTTCAAGTATCCATTTTGTAATATTGTCCAAGAAATATCTGTCATGCGTTACGATAATTACCGTCCCCGCATATTCCCGCAACGTACCCTCAAGCCAAAATATCGTCTCCGCATCAAGATGGTTCGTAGGCTCGTCCAATAACAATAAATCCGGCTTCTCCAATAACGCCTTGCAAATCGCAACACGCCGCCGCTCGCCGCCAGATAAACGACGCACAACAACATCATCCGGCGGCAAAACTAACGCATCCGACGCTATATCAATAAATCGATCCAATTCCCAACCGTTGACCGCATCGATCTCTTCTTGAAGGCGTCCCATTTTGTCGAGTAACTTGTCAAAATTATCAGTCTGATCCGGATCCGACAGCGCCGCTGAAATCGAATTGAACTCGTCCAATTTTTCACGAACCGGCGCAACTGCCGTAAGTAAATTTTCACGAACCGTAGAATCCAACATTAACTCCGGTTCCTGCGCAACATAACAAACCCGCATCCCTTTCGCCAAAACCGCTTCGCCGTCTATATCAGTATCGAGACCAGCCATTATCCGCAACAACGTAGATTTGCCGGCGCCGTTTTCGCCAACGATACCTATCTTCGCCCCATAATAAAACATCAAATTTATATCAGACAAAATCGTCTTTTCGCCATATCGTTTCGATACGCCATTCATTTCAAAAATATAATGAGGCGCCATAAAATTCTCCTATAATTTTTTTATCTTTCTGTAACTATTCAATGATACCGTTTAGGTAATTTGTAACCGTTCACGGAAATTTAAACGATAGATTTTAGGTGATAGGGCGTAGGGTATAGATTTATTGTTACGAAAATTGTCCCGCTACACACTACACACTATCCACTAAAATCTTTTGCTTAAATTTACGTGAACGGTTAAAAAAATCATATCACACAATAACACAAAACTCAATCATTGACGGTTGAGTACAACCGCTTGCAGGCGAAACGCCCGCGATCCTGAAATGCAGGCGCGACCAACGGATCGCGGGCGTCTCGCCTGCACTTTGCCGATAGGCAAACAAAAAGGCGGTTGAGATATAAACGTCTCTCATTTGCGGTTGAGTACAACCGCTTGCAGGCGAAACGCCCGCGATCCTGGAATGCAGGCGTCTCGCCCGCAATCCGGTATTTTTTGTAAAAATAAATATTTGTCCCGCTAGGGACAGCATGTTGGTAGAAAAAAATGATACAAATTTTTAGCGTCCCGTTAAGGACGCAATAAAGGTTAAGGTTGTATTGACATGTTGTCCCTAGCGGGACAAATATATTTTTGACATTGATTTTCTACCAACATGTTGTCCCTAACGGGACAGAAATGAATTTTTAGAGACGACCAGATATTAGACCTCGCTCATTAGCGGTTGAGTACAACCGCATGCAGGCGAGACGCCCGCGATCCTGTGATGCAGGCGTTTCGCCTGCGAATCTGAAGGAACACAGGCAAGACCGCTTGCGATCCGGTATTTTTTGTAACAATAAATATTTGTCCGATCTGTCCCGTTAGGGACAACATGTTGGTAGAAAAAAATGATACAAATTTTTAGCGTCCCGGTAAGGACGCAATAAAGGTTAAGGTTGTATTTACATGTTGTCCCTAGCGGGACAAATATATTTTTGACCTTGCTTTTCTACCAACATGTTGTCCCTAACGGGACAGAAATGAATTTTTAGAGACGCCCAGATATTAAACCTCTCTCATTAGCGTTTGAGTACAACCGCTTGCAGGCGAGACGCCCGCGATCCTGTGATGCAGGCGTTCCGCCTGCGAATCTGAAGGAACCCATGCGAGATGCCTGCGATCCTGAAAAACAGGCGAGCCGCCTGCGATCCTTCAATCTGTCCCATTTATTCCTCCTGTTCCTAAAAATTGCCATTACGTAATTTGCTAAAAAAACTTTCCGTGAACGGTTACAAATATTTTGAATCAAAAAATCAATTACAATATTAAATAACATTTTTTACGCCAATTAAAAAATTTTCTCTGTGTTCTCTGTGGTTAATAAAAATAAATTTGTTGTTTTTAGAAGTTTCCGTATGATCTATAATAGCGGGGTTTGATTTGTGTATTTTGTTTATGCCTTGCTTGTTTGGTTGCGATAAAAATGATAAACTTGTTTTTTGTTTAGTTTGTACTATTTACACTTGCAAATGCTGTTTTTGTAATCGTTGATGGAAATTTGTTGATAATTATTTATTGGCGATTTTTGAATGACGAATAGTATAGGAATTGCATGAGGAACAAGCGGAATAAATTTTTTTACAACAAAAAACTATTTCTCTAAATTTCCAAATTCCTGAATTTATAACTCATAACTACACCCTACACGTTATTTCCTAATTTTCGTTACAAAAAATTGTCCATTATGTCCATTATGACCATTATGACCATTATGTCCTTTATGTTTATTTATGTCATTTAAAAATTACTGGACGGTTACATAAATTTTATCTGGCGGATAATTTCAGATGCTTTATCTTACGCCTTCTCAAGAGCGGTTGCGTGATGATATTCGAGGGTTGATCAAAGGCGAAATTCGTTGCGACGAAGTTACTCTTCAACTTTACTCGACCGATAGCGGTATGCTTCAATCTAAACCTCAAGGCGTTGTTTATCCGCGCGACGTCGATGATATAATTGCTTGCACGAACTATGCCGCCGCTCGCGGGATTTCTTTACATGCTCGCGGCGCCGGAGTTGGTAGATGCGGCGGCGCTATCGGCTCTGGGATCATAATTGATTTTAGCCGTTTTATGCGACAAATCGTATCGCTCGGTCACGATTACGTCGTCGTACAACCCGGCATCGTAAGATACCGTCTCAACGAATTACTCGCCCGTTTGCAAAATAGAATGTTCGGTCCTGTTTCTGGTTTTGAACCTACTGCTACAATCGGCGGCATACTTGCGCGAAACGGCGCCGGCGCTAATTGGTTGCGTTACGGTTTCCCCAGCAATCACGTTCTCGAACTCAAAATTGTAACCGCTAGCGGCAATATTCTAAAACTTGACCGTCATAACTTGCCCGAAGCCATCGATCCTGAATCTATTGCCAATAATAATTTCCCCTTCGCCGCCAAACAATCAAGTCAAGAAAATAATATCGCGCGCGGCATCGCATTTGCGCGAAGTCTTGTACTTGGCAGAGAGCATACGCTTGCCGATGAGATTTATCGCGTTCTTAATCCTGCGTTTGAAGAGATACGTTCAATGAATACGTTGCCTGCGATCAACACTGCCGGTTATGCGGTAAACGACGTTTTAACGGGTTTGCAAGGTCGGCATGTTGACATAGCGCGGTTGATATGCGGTAGCGAAGGAACGTTAGGTCTGATTGTCGAAGCGAAATTGCAAACTGTTTCTATTCCGTTGCGGCGTGCCGGCGCCGTGTTATTTTTTGATTCATTTGAGCGAGTTGCCAGAGCGGTCAAAATAATCCAGACTTTCCGTCCGGCGCTTTGCGAACTATTTGACCGCCGCCAACTCAATCTCGCCCTCGAATGGAAACCGCGTTTTCGTGATATTTTGCCTGCTGATTGTGAAGCGGCGTTATTGATTGAACTTGACGCGGGCGTTGTGGCGGAGCCGGCGGACGCCGCTGAATTTAACGGACAAATGACGCAATTGATGGAAAAGATTATGGTCAAAGAGTCGCTGTGCAAAAAGACGTTGCGGATAGAGTCGCCGGAGCAATTTGTGTTATTTGATGAATTTCGGCATCGCGGCTCGCTCGTTTTATTCCAGATGCAACAATCATATCAACCGCTGCCTATTTTTGACGACGTTGCAATTCCTGTAACGATAATTCAAGACTTTATTCCGGCGCTGTTAAATTTATTGAAGCGTCATGAAATCACCGCGTCGCTATCGGGTCATGTCGCTCAAGGTCATTTGCGAATAACGCCTATTATTGATTTATCGCTTTTAGATTTTGTGCAGCGTTTGCGGTTTTTGGCGTATGACGTTTATATGCTTGTCATCGGCGTTGGCGGAAGTATTAGTTCCGATTGCGGCGACGGCTATTTGAAATCAAACTTCCTGCCGCAACAATATCCGGCGCTCATGCCGGTATTTAAAAAAATAAAAGAAATATTTGATCCAAATAATATCCTTAATCCGGGCAAAATAATTCCAGACAATAAAATCTGGACGCAACGGCTTCGGAGCGGTCTCAATTTACGCGGTTCTAATCATCCTGAGCGTTTTGACGCTTCCGCATTTAAGATAGAGGATAATTTGAGCGGATTATTTTTACTTGAAGCGCAACATCGCGACGCTGAATTGGCGAGTAAGTTGGCTGCGGATAGCGACGGACAAAATAATTCAAATTTGTCAGATACAAATAAAACGGAGAATAATAAAAACGATAACGGCAATGTTGCGGACGAGGCGGGAATTAACGTTACGAAAAATAGCGGCAACGCCGGAGGCGCTAGAAAACAACTTGAGTTGCAACTTAAATGGGAACCGGAACGCTTTTTTCAACCGGCGTATCTCTGCAACGGTTGCGGAGATTGTTTGCGGCTTGACCGTCGCGTAAGAATGTGTCCGGTGTTCCGCAGGCATCCAGATGAAGATGCGGCGCCGAGAAGTAAAGCGAATTTGTTACGCGGTTTACTCGGCGGAGAATTAGAATTAAACGTATTGACTTCGGAGAGAGTAAGTGAAGTCGCCGACTTCTGTTTGCATTGTAAAATGTGTTCGGTAGAGTGTCCGGCGGCTGTCAATACGTCGCAATTGTCATTCAATTGCAAGGGATTTCATGCGGCGGCGACTGGATTAGCGCTGGAAGATTTATTTTTTTCGCGAATTGACGGAGTGTTAGGATTTTTGTCAATATTGAGCTATCCGGTAAATTGGGCAACGTCAAATCCTGTTATGCGATGGTTAATTGAGAAACTGTTGCAAATTCCAAGAAATCGAAAATTACCAACGCTCGCAAAAATACCTTTTTTGACAAAAACAAAATGGACAACACGATTGACAAATGTAGTGTCGCGAAATTTCTCAGAACCAATCAAAAATTCCACAAAAAATTCTGCAAAAGATTCCGTTAAAAATTTTACCAATGATACCGACAAAGATTTTGCTAATGGTTACGACAAAAATTCAGTTAAAGATTCGTCCAATGATTTCGACAAAGATTTTGCTAAAAATTCTGTTAAAGATTCGTCCAATGATTCTGACAAAGATTCAGTTAAAGATTTGTCTAAAGATTCTGTCAATGATAATCGTTTATTTTTTTTATCGGGTAATATTGATGGTGTTGGCGGTTCTGGAGTTGGTACAGGCGTGGGTTTATTTGGGCGGCGTGTTGCGATTTTTGTTGATACGTATTTGAATTATTTTGATGTTAGGTTGGTGGAGTTAGCGGTTCGGATTTTGGAGCATAATGGTTTTGAGGTTTATATTCCGGTGCGTCAACGTTCTTCGGGGTTGCAGGCGTTTGTGTTTGGCGACAGGGATCGTGCGGAGCGTTTGGTTCGGCACAATGTTTTATTTTTATCGGATTTGATTCGTCAGGGTTATAGGGTGGTGGCGATAGAGCCTTCGACTGCGTCGTGTATTGTGCGGGAGTATGGATATGTTGTGGATGATATTGATGTGGCGTTGGTTTCGTCTAATGTTGTGGATTTTTGTGATTTTTTGTATCGTGTGTATTTGGCGGGTGGATTGAGGTTAGATTTTAGGGCGATACATTTATTGGTTGCTTATCATGCGCCGTGTAGGGCGATTGTAAATTCGGTTGGGCGATTGGATGTGCCGACGCCGGCGGAGTCAATTTTGAGGTTGATACCGGAGTTAGAGGTAAGGCGTATTGAGCGGGGTTGTTGTGGGATGGCGGGGACGTTTGGTATGAAACTTAAAAATTATCATAGAAGCGTGCAAATAGGATTACCGTTAGTAAAGGAGATGCGGGCGGTTGAAATTGACGCGGGGGTTACTGATTGTATGTCATGTAAATTACAACTTGAGCAAGGAACAAACAAAAAAATCCTACATCCAATAACACTAATCGCAGCCGCATACAACATAATACAAGATAAAGATATATTCTAAACTGCGGACGCCTCTAAAAATTCAGACGCCCATTTAATATTACACGCGACTGAATAGTTACCAGAAATTTAAATAGGTAATTGAATGAATGTAAAAAAATTGCCGTGATATTTTACGGCTGATGATATTTGGTCGTGATATTTCACGGTTGATGGTATTTGGTCGTGATATTTCACGGATAAATTAAAATTTAAGATATTAAAAAATCTTAAAAAATTTTTTTGAAAGTTTTTTTAAACCGCTCTTACTTGAATTTACGTTCACCACAGCGTTTTTTTTGTATCATGCTTGTAATGTTGGTATAAGACTTGCAACAATAATATTCACGTAATTTAATTATACATTGATAATTTTTAATTCATTGAGTTCAATATAAAATTTCAATGTAAAAATTTTATTGCGTTTAATATTGTTTATTGTGTTGTTGTTTTTTTTGTAAATAAAAAATTTCAGCAAGATAATTTTTGTAACATTAATTGTCAACAAATTACCCAAAATTTAGAAAAGACAAAATGAAAAAAACAAATTTAGTTTCCGGCTCATTCTCAACCGAAGTCAAAATTGAGAGTCAAAATGTTAAAATGGACAGCAAAAATGTTAAAATAGGCAAGGGGGGGGGGGTACGTAATTATAAAAATCGCTTTTTTTGCGATTTTTACGTTTCTTCTTCCCAAAAAAATCTTTCGTTTTTTGGTTTTACTCTTGTCGAACTTTTAGTTGTGATAGCGATTATTGGCGTTTTGATTGCGCTACTTTTGCCCGCTGTTCAAGTCGCCCGCGAAGCGGCAAGGCGAATGAAATGCTCAAGTAACCAAAAACAAGTCGTACTAGCAATGCACAACTACCACGATTCAAATTTATCTTTGCCTCCAGGCGCAATTGGTAACGTAAGAGGAACGTGGGCTATAAGTCTATTTGCTTTTGTCGAACAAACCTCAATTGCAGAACAATACCAATGGAGTCAACAATACTGGGGCAGCATAAATCAACCTTTACTGAGCGATTTGGTAATTTCTTATTATACTTGCCCGTCCGACGGAAATAATAATAAATCCAGTACAACTTACCCCGAAGATCGAGAACATAATTACGTTGTTTGCATGGGACGCGAAGGCGTACATTACATGATCTTTCAACGTACAACTAACGATTATATTAGTAACTGTCTAATTAGCGGTCCCGATGGAACGCCCCCTACGTTTGATAAACAATCTCCATACAATGCCATGTTCACTGCTAGTTGTCGCCCGACAACAACAACGATGCCCGTTTATCCAATTACGATGACATTGGATAGTATTAACGATGGAACATCCAATACAATAGCCGTCTCCGAAACGATTCAAGGCATTCCTGGTCCAACCGGCACAGACGGACGCGGCGTTATGTGGTGGGGATATTATTGTTTTTTTAATACAAATCAACCGCCTAATACATTATTTCCCGATATTGGTTATTCAGATTCCACGGCGCATATACGGCATCCTGCTAGTTACGTCATTACATCGACATCGGGCGGAGCAGACAGTAGATATATGCGGCTATCTGCGCGAAGTTGGCATATCGGCGGCGTTAATGCGGGACTTGGAGACGGCTCGGTTCGATTTGTTCAAGATCAGATCAATCTGGACGTTTGGCGCGCCGCCGGCTCTACTAACGGCGATGAAATTAGTTCGTTGCCATAATGTTTTTTGATTATGAATCGCGTAATTATGTTCCGTTAAATCGTAACAAATTTAACGGAACATAAATCATAACTGTTCACAGAAATTCGTTTATCAAATTACGTTGGCAATTTTTGAGGGACAAGTGAGACTGGATGGACAAGATGGACAATTTTTTGTAACAAAAATCTATCCCATTAATTCCTAATTACGAATTAAAGAAATTATCGATTGTCTCATATCCCTAAATTTTATTTTATCAGTTTAAAAAACGGCTTTCCAATTATCCGCAGTTTAAAACTAACCTTTAACAATTTTTTTCAAATATGAGAATACGATATTTATTTTTTATACTTTTATTACTAGCAATTTTAACAGGTTGCAGTAACCAAAATCCGCAAGGTCGGATCCCTGTTCACGGCGACGTAATTTTTGACGGTAAACCGCTTGAAAGCGGCGAAATATTATTTACGTCAATTGAAGGCATAACGCCAAAAGTCGCAGCCGGTACGCAAATCAAAAACGGTAAATATTCATTACCCGCAAAACAAGGACTCATCCCTGAACAAACTTACATCGTACAATTCAGATCAATCGAAATAATCACAAATAAACAAAACGCATCAAGCGAAGATAGACACGCAACAAATGAATCACGAAATATCATACCGCCTAAATACGGCGTCAACTCAAAAGAAACAGTTACCGCAACTAAAAAATCGCCAAACGTGTTTAACTTTGATTTGATTAACGACACGGTAAAAAAATAATTCGGAAGTCGGAATTGAATATTTTGATTTCAAAATTTTGAATTAAATTTGTATCCGATGTTCCTCAAATTATAGGCGTGCAATTTATTTTTAACTTTAATTTCCTTATTTCAAAAAAATTACTTTAACATTAAATTTTTATATTATGACAACAACATCATCACAAGATATTACGCAAGATAAATCGTATCGCACTAAAACGCTATTAAACGTTTTATTGTTGTTTTTTGCCTTATTATTGGCGGGCGGGATTGGTTGGTTGCTTTCGTCTAACCGGCATATTTTTATGTTTGCTTCGGCTAAAACCGGCGGGACAGGAGAACGTAAAATTTTATTTTACCAGTCTCCAATGCACCCTTGGATTAAATCAGACAAACCAGGTAAATGTACGATTTGCGGCATGGCATTAGCGCCGATTTACGAAGGCGACAAAGCCTTTGACGAAAACAGCGATTTCGTCAAATTGTCCGATACGACCGTCGCCATCATCGGCGTTGAAACAACTCCCGCCCGCATTGCGCCGTTAAAACATTTGCTTTACGTCTCCGGCGCAATCAGCGACGACGAAACTAAACATCACATTATCCCCGCACAAGTCAACGGTCGTATTGAAAAACTATACGTCAATCAAGTAGGCGTCGACGTTACTAACGGTCAAGACCTTGCCGAAATTTATAGCCCCGAATTACTAACCGCGCAACACCGCTACATCGATAACCTTAACACTTATTCAGAAGGAAACAAAGAAAATAACAACGTTATCACCCGCTCCGAATTATTGACCAACCGCGAAACATTGTTGTCGCTCGGTATGCGCGAAGCCGATATTAAAAAACTCGAAAAGACCAAAGAAACAAACCCGATTATCATTATTCGCAGTTTCGCAGACGGCACGGTTATATCACAAAGCGCCTACGAAGGTCAATACATCAAAGTAAACGACCCAATATTCGAGATCGGCGATTTCAGATCGCTTTGGTTTATATTCGACGTTTACGAAACCAGTTTGGCGCTGATTAAACTTAATCAACAAGTTACAGTTTCTTTACCGTCGCTTCCCGACGAGACTTTCAAAGCGTCAATATCATTTATCGATCCAACTTTACGATTTACGCGAACTGCACGCGTGCGCGTTGATTTACATAATCCGCAACGACGCATTCTTAACCGCCAAACCGCATACGGAACAGTTCATATTGAAACCGAACCGCGCCTGATTATTCCGCGCAGCGCCGTCCTTTATACGACGCGGAAATTCCCCGTCGCATACGTTGATCTCGGCGAAGGGGCATATCAATTACGTCAAATAGTTATCGGCAAAACCGGCGATAAAGACGTTGAAATAATCAGCGGAATCAAAGAAGGCGAAAAAGTTGTTACGCAAGCGGCGCTGCTAATTGATAGTCAATCGCAACTAGCGCACATTAACGATATGCCCGATATGTCCGATCACGAAAATCCTGAAAACAAATCAATTCACAACGAAATAGAACACAACGCAAAATCACAAGAATTAAACGTACAGCCGGTTATTCTGTCAGATAAACTTGTACAGATTATGTTGTCGGCGACAAGCGCTCTGGCGGCTGATAATCTCGCCGAATATCAAAAACAATTACCGCCGCTAATCGAAGAAATAAATCAAACAACCGAAGAAATACGCAAAACACTAACGCCGCTAGCAGAGAAATTAGTAAAAGGTAAAGATTTGAAAGAAGCGCGCCGTCCATTTGAACCTTTCAGTAATTCATTCGCCAACATTATAAAATTACAACCAGTCGAAAAAAGACAAGCAAAAATTTTCCAATGCCCAATGTCGCCCGTACTAGGAACCGCAAAATGGATACAAAATCAAAACAACGAAATATTAAATCCATTCTTCGGATCCGAAATGTTAAATTGCGGCGTAGAAGTTAAATAAAAAATAACCGTTCAAGGAAATTTAAACGATAGGTTCTAGGGAGTAAGGAGTAGGTAGTAGCGGGATAATTTTCGTAACAATAAATATTTGTCCCGCTAATGACAGAATGTTGGTAGAAAAAATGATAAGATTTTTTAGCGTCCCGTTAAGGACGTAATGACGGTTAATATTGTATTTACATGTTGTCCCTAGCAGGACATGAGGGACAAATTTTAAAAAATAATTCCGAATGCCGAATTCCGAATTAAAAAAAACTTTCCGTTAAATTTTCGTAAACGGTTACAAATTTTCATTACAAAATAATTCCAGATGATTAATTTTATTATACGTTGGTCGCTTTATAATCGTTTTTTGGTGATAGCGGCATTTATTTGTATTTGTGCTTGGGGAGTTCGTGCGTTGTATCATACGCCGATTGACGCATTGCCTGATTTGTCTGAGAATCAGGTAATAGTTTATGCGGATTGGGCGGGACGTTCTCCTCAAGAAGTCGAGGATCAAATTACGTATCCGCTTTCGGTATCATTGCAAGGTTTAGCGGGCGTGAAGACGGTACGTGCGGCGTCTATGTTTGGTTTTGCTTTTCTTACGGTGATATTTGAAGACGATATAGACGTATATTTTGCCCGAACTCGCGTACTTGAACGTCTTAATTCCCTTGACGATCTGCTTCCTGAAAACGTAACTGCGCGACTTGGTCCCGATGCGACTGGACTTGGTTGGATTTATCAATATTATCTCAAGACAGATTCAAGCGCCAATCAAGATTTAGGTTCGCTTCGTACTTTACAAGATACGTTTGTCAAGTATCAACTTTCCGCCGTTTCAGGCGTTGCCGAAGTCGGTAGTATTGGCGGTTTTGTCAGGCAATATCAAATTGAGATTTCGTCGCTTAAATTACATCAGTTTAACGTTACATTCGCCCAAGTAATCGACGCAATTTCAATAAGTAATCTTAACGTCGGCGGTAAAACTATCGAAGAAAACGGCGTCGAATTTGTTGTGCGCGGCGTCGGTTTGATAAATGAAATTGAAGATATTGAAATGATACCTATTTTGCCGCGCAGGGGTACGCCGCTTTATTTACGGGATATTGCGCATGTTCGTATTGGCGGCGATTTCAGACGCGGCGCTCTTGACGTAAACGGTCAAGAAGTAGTCGGCGGAATTGTCGTTATGCGATACGGCGAAAATGCGTATAAAGTTATTCAAGACGTAAAGTCGCGGATCGACGATATTCAAGCGGGGTTGCCGAAAGGCGTTAAAATTGAACCGTTTTACGATAGAAGCGATTTAATCGGTCGCGCAATAAACACTCTCAAACATGCGCTTGTCGAGGAGATTATTCTTGTAACTATTGCGCATATTTTATTTCTGTTTCATTTTCCTTCTATTCTTATCGTAACGTTGCCGTTGCCCGGAGCGATTTTAATTTCGTTTATCTTAATGACGCAATTCGGGATACCGTCTCATATCATGTCTCTTACCGGAATTGCAATTTCAATCGGCGTGCTTGTCGACGCTGGAATCGTTATGACCGAAAACGTAATCAGACATTGCGAACAGGCGACCGAAGCGAAAGAAAAAAACGGCGCCGGTAAACTTACAGCCGCTGAAATATTTAACTTGACTTTGCAAGCATGTACGCAAATGGGGCGACCGATGTTTTTTGCGATGGCGATAATTATTCTTGCGTTTGTGCCGGTGTTTTTGTTGTCGGGTCAAGAAGGTAAATTATTTCATCCGTTAGCGTACACGAAAAGTTTTGCGTTAATCGGCGCGGTTTTGCTTGCAATAACAATTGTTCCGGTGTTTTGTACGATACTTGTTAGAGGTAAATTTAGATCGGAAGACAAAAATTTTATAATGAGATTTCTGTTACGAATATACGATCCGGTTTTGGATTGGTCGATTCAGCATAGCAAAATTACGATATTGATTGCGGCGTTTTTGTTGTCGGCGGCGCTTATTATTGCGTTTGGTTTACCGTCTGGAGTAGTTGATAAAATTGACAAAGCGAACATGCCAAAAATTGCAAAACTGGCAAAAGGATTCGGTTCGGAATTTATGCCTACGCTTGAAGAAGGCAGTTTACTTTTTATGCCCGTGTTGTTGCCGGCGACTTCGTTGACGGAAGTAAAACGAATAATGGCTTGGCAGGACAAGGTGATGAGTCAATATCCCGAAGTTGTAATGTCGGCGGGCAAACTCGGACGAGCAGATACGGCAACTGATCCGGCGCCGGTCGAAATGATTGAAACGACAATCACGCTCAAACCGCCGTCGCAATGGCGAAAAGGAATAACGAAACAAAAAATCATAGATGATTTGAGCGAGTTGTTAATGGACGTGCCGGGTTATACGCCAGGGTTTCTGCAACCGATAGAGAATCGTATTTTGATGACAAGTACGGGAATTCGCGCGCAAGTCGGAGTAAAGATTTTTGGCAATGATTTACATTCGTTGCAAAAAAAAGCGTTTGAGGTTGAACGTGTAATTTCGTCGATTGCAGGAAGTACGGGAGTTGCGCCGTCGCGAGATCAGGGCAAACCGTATATCGAGGTAGTATTGAATCGTAATGCGATGGGACGATATGGGTTGAGGGCGGCGGAAGTTTTGCGTTACGTCGAAACTGGAATAGGCGGCATTAAAGTAACAACGTCGATAAAGGGACGCGAGCGATGGCCAATTCAGATTCGTTTTGAACGTTCTGACAGAGATGATATTGAGCGGTTGGGAGAGTTATTGATTCAGACGCCGATTGGAATGGTACCGTTATCGCAACTTGCAAAAATAAAACGCGTCGTCGGACCAAATGAAATCGCAAGTGAAAATGGAAGGTTGAGAGTTTTTGTGCAAGCGAATGTCGTTGATCGGGATTTGGGGAGTTTTGTTTCGGAGATAAAGACAAAAATTAAGGAAAATATAAAACTTGAGCAGGGGCAGACGATAGAATACAGCGGTCAATATGAGAGTCAAATGCATGCAAAACAGACGTTGATGATAGTATTTCCGGCGGTGATTTTGATTATTTTTATATTGCTTGTAATGACGTTCAAGTCAACTGTCGAGGCTGCGCATGTTTTGCTTGCGGTTCCTTTTGCTTTGACGGGCGGCGTATTTCTGCAAGCGATATTCGGGTTCAATTTCAGCGTAGCTGTTTGGGTCGGTTATATTGCGCTTTTTGGAACGGCAATTCAAACAGGTATTGTGATGGTAATTTATCTGCAAGAAGCGGTGCAAAAAGCGAAAGAAACAAAGAAAGGGGAACTGACGCGGGAAGAGTTTATTGAAGCGGTGAAAGCCGGCGCCAGATTGCGCTTGAGACCAAAATTAATGACGGTGGCGACGACGATAGCGTCGTTATTACCTATTTTTTGGAGTACGCAAACAGGCGTTGAGATAATGCAACCGTTAGCGGCGCCGGTTGTAGGCGGTATGATTTCAAGTTTATTACATATTTTGCTGGTAACTCCAGTATTATTCGTGTTAATTCACGGCAAAAATATTAAACAATAAAAGAAAATTGTAACCGTTCATAAAAATTCAAGCGATAGATTGTAGGGGTTAGAGTGAAGGGTGTAGTTTTTTAGAAATTTAGAGAACAGTTTTTTGTTACAAAAAATTGTCAGAAGGAACGCAGGCGTCTCGTCTGCATGCGGTTGTACTCAACCGCTAGTGATGGAGGTTTTTTATCCAAGCGGAACGTCTGCGATCCGGCAAACGATTTTTTGTAACAGAAATTGTTCCACTTGTCCCTCATGTCTCACTTGTCCCTCAAAAATTTGCCGATACGTAATTTGCTAAACAAATATCCGTGAACGGTTACAAAAAAACATCACTAGAGGCGAGTACAACTGCATCCAGGCGGAACGTCTGCGATCCGGCAAACGATTTTTTGTAACAGAAATTGTCCCACTTGTCCCTCATGTCTCACTTGTCCCTCAAAAATTTGCCGATACGTAATTTGTTAAACAAATATCCGTGAACGGTTATAAAAAAAGTGATTATTTGACAGAATGTTCTGTTGAAGTGTTGTTTGAAGTTTGTTTTTTGTTGTGGTTTTTTGGCTTTGTTGTATAAGTCGCCGCGACAGAATTTAACCATTTAACCAAGAGAGTTAAATAAATGAAAAGTAGAATAATTGCAATTGGATTGTGTGCGTTTGGATGCGTTGTAATCGGCGCCGTTATTTACGCCCAAGTTGCCAATACGAACAGCCCGTCGTTGCAGGCTGTTGAAGTCAACGCCCAAGTTGACAATGCCAAATTTGCCAGCGCCGACCAAAACGGCGACGGCGCTTTGAGCAAAGAAGAGTTTGCGAATTACTTTGCAAAAATTCAACAGGTAAAACTCGCCGACAATAACTCCGCTAACGAAACGCCAAAAGGCGGTTGTTGTGGAGGAAAAAATAAGGCGAAAGACGCCGTTGTTAAAAACAACGAAAAAAGTAGTTGTTGCGGCGGCGGCAAAAATGCTGAAACTGTAAACGTTAAATTTTCCAAAGAAGGCGAGCCGAAAAGCGGCGGTTGTTGCGGAGGAAAAAATAAGGTGAAAGACGCCGTTGTTAAAAACAACGAAAAAAGTAGTTGTTGCGGCGGCGGCAAAAATGTTGAAACTGTAAAGGTTGACTCATCCAAAGAGACCAAAACGGAAATCAAAGTTACGCCGACAACTAAAAACGAAGTTAAAACCGATACAGAATCAAAAGCCAAAAATGCCGGAGAAACTGAATCAAACAATAAACAATAAATCGTGAATTGACGTAATTTGAATCTTTATTGTAACAATAAATACAAGCGGATTCCGTAAATTACAAATAAAATGTGTAACCATTCACGAAAATTTAAGCGCTAGATTTTAGGGGATAGGGAGTAGTTTTTTAGAAATTTAGAGAACAGTTTTTTGTTACAAAAATTGTCAGAAGGAACGCAGGCGTCTCGCCTGCATGCGGTTGTACTCAACCGCTAGTGATGAAGGTTTTTATCCAGGCAGAACGCCTGCGATCCGGCAAACGATTTTTGTAACAGAAATTGTCCCACTTGTCCCTCAAAATCGCCAATACGTAATTTAATAAACAAATTTCCGTGAACGGTTACCAGTTTTCAATATCTAATAATTTGTCGAAGTCTTCATTTCCGGCAACCGACGTCATATCAAGTTTATCGAGATTGATAATATTTGTTTTGCGATCCATCACGGATTCAATTGTTCCGTTGTCAACATAATAACATTCAAACCTGCGCGGGTCGATCCATAAATTTGGATCAATAATTTTTGCAACAGAATTGCGTTTGGTCTTATCTTGACCTAGCGTAAATGCGTAAAGCAAATTACTCAACGGCGTCAAAATATACGGACTATGCGTCGTCAACATTAATCTGTTCTTAATATGATTAGCAAATAAAGTCAACGCAAACATTATATTTCGTTGACTTTCAGGGAACAGATGCGATTCCGGCTCCTCAATAACTGCAAACAACGAGTTGCTATCAGAATTTCCGCCGCGTATTACATAGAACAAAATATTATACAAAATCCATATCGCTTCGCGTTGTCCCGAAGAAGACGATAGCAAAGGGAAATTTTTACCGGAATCCGTACAAATAAAGTCAGTATTATTTTCGTAACGATATTTCCCGTGCAGAACCCGATTCGCATATTTATAAATCTCTTCAGCAACAATCAAATTTTTCGGCGACTCTGAATCGCGTATTTGTCGTGCGTTTTGAAAATGTTCTTCTACCGTTTGTTTTGTTAGTTCGCGCCGAATATAGTTAGTCGTCAAAATAAAATCACTCAACAAAATATCATTGAACGATATATCAGGATTTAATTCATTGCGTAAAACAGAAAAAATTGTCCTGCCTGCCGGAATATATTCGTAATTAACCGGACTATCTGATAAAACGTCATTAAGCCCAGATAATTCAATCAACTCTAAAACAAATCTTGCAACGGCGCTATTGGGGACGACGGATTTTTCCGATTTACTCGTAATCGTATCTGCATATTGATTAAACGCAGACGTTAAAGATGCACTAAACAAAACGTCGGGAAAACCGTTGCGAAAAGAGAACTCAATAAATTTTGAATCATCAATAATTTCAGCGCCGTCAAGAAAAAATTTTATTTGCGTATCGTCTTGCCAAAATGTGCGATCCCAATATTGGTTAAATTTTACAATAAGACACTCTTTCCAACGTTCAATCAACGGGCTAACAGCAGAACCGTCGTTATTGTAAATGATACTTTTGATCTCGTCTTTCAACGATAAGAAAAAATAAACAAACCTCGCAATTGTACTTTTCCCAGACGCTTGCTCGCCAATAAAAACGGTATAGTCGTTGACGTTAAATTCAACTTGTCTGATAGGTCCGAAATTTTTAATTTTTATTCTTTGCATTATCGTTAGGGGGATTCTAAAAACTTATTTTATTCGCCGCGTAATTTTATATTGAAGTTTACTAATTTTTCTCGTATTTCGGTTAAGCTTGTTACGCCGAAGTTTTTGCATTCTAGTAATTGTTCGGCGCTGCATGAGACTAGTTCTCCGATTGTTTGTATATTTAATCTGTTCATACATTTTTTTGCGCGGACGGATAAATTTAGATCGGTAACAGGTCTTGCCAGCATTTGTTGTTCGGCGGGCGATAGGGATTCCATTTGGATCGGTTCGGGCAATTGTTTTTCCGATGCGTATTGTCCTAATTTTAATCCTTTAAGCGCTAACATTTCTCGTATCTCATTCAGACTATTTTCGCCAAAATTTTTACTCGCCAACAATTCTTGTTCCGTGTGGCGGCAAAGATCGCCGAGCGTATTGATGCCCATCAGACGCAGGCAATTGCGGCTTCGTACTGAAAGTTCAAAATCAGAAACCGGCAAATTAAGAATCTGCGCATGGCGGTCGCGTCTTTTCAATGCGTCTTCGTCGATGTGCATTTCGCTTGAGGCTTTTGCGTCTTTGAAGAATAGTCTTGCTCTTTTATCGTCGGGGAAGGAATCGAGGATTCGCTGGTAACAGATCATTGCTTGCTGGTATTGTTCTAAGTCTTCGTAGAGCAATCCTAGATTAAGTAGGGCGCCGACGTTTGTGGGGAAGTTTGCGACGGCTTGTTTATATAGTTCTAGCGCCGTTTCGTCGTTGCCGCGTCTTTCGCTTTCGATTGCGAGTCCGAAGAGTGCGCCGGAGTGTTTTTTATCGGCGGCGACGGCGCGTTCGTAAAGTCTGATTGCTTCATCGGTTTGACCTAGCGCCGCGACTGTTACGCCGCGTTGGTAGAGGTATTCGGCGGTCTGTTCGATGGCGCCGGAGAGTTTATCGAGTTGTTCGAGGCTTTTTTCGGGTTGCGACATATTGCGGTAAACTTCCGCTCTGCCAAGCATGCACTCATCGACGTTGTAGCCTGCTTTCTGCGCCTGATCGTAACTCTTCAGCGCTTCGGGATAATGTTCTAACATGAAATTAATTTTTGCTTGATAGAATAGGGCAAGTGCGCCGCCGTCGCCTTTTTTGATTACTTGTGTTGCGTTTTCGTAGTCGCCTAAAAGAAAGTAGCCAACGCCGAGACGCACGCGACCGGCATGAGCAAGTTCGTCGCGCGAATTTTGACTTTCAAGTTCAACAACAGCATCGCGAAGACGTTCAAATTGAACCGCATCGCCGCGTATTGCAACTCTGATATTTTCAACTTCTCTAGGTCCAAACGAATTACCTATCAACATCGCCTGCTTCAAATCAAATTCAGCCGTCTGAGCTACCATCATATCTCTCCTAATTTATCCTTTAATT
Organism: Planctomycetaceae bacterium; assembly: GCA_031277105.1. Lineage (GTDB taxonomy): Bacteria > Planctomycetota > Planctomycetia > Pirellulales > Thermoguttaceae > WRKP01. The sequence continues at coordinate 23,792 of JAISLW010000012.1, forward strand.
CAAATAAAACAAATTTCTAAAATTTTCATTTAGCCAGCCGCTTACATGGACAAATGAGTAATGGGTACTTCTAAACTATTCGTAATTGAGTTTGCGTTTACCTTCGTCTGCCTAGTTTTCGGACGGCAGGCTTTGACGCTTTTAAATCGCTGAATTTCAAGTACGAGCAGTATAAAAAACACAAATTTATTTTTATTAACCACAGAGAACGCAGAGGAAATTTTTAATTCACGTCAAAAAGTTATTTAATATTATAATTGACTTTTTGATTTAAAATTTTTAAAAAATTTATTCTCTGTGAACTCTGTGTTCTTTGTGGTTAAATAAAAAACTGGTTTTTAGAAGTTACCTAATGAGTTTTTAGAAACTCCCTAAAACGAAACGGGCGGATAATTGTATTTTTTTTCCACACAAAGACAAGGGGGAGGGGGCGAGTCGGGAAAGTTGGGAATAGGACGGAAATTTCTAAATTAGGAATTAAATCACACAAAAAAAATTTTTTTGCGTAAAATTTTTCGGAACTGGTATTGTGTTATTTGATAAATTGATTTATACTACCGCCCTCGCGTTACAAAATTTGAGATCAAATTTCTTGTCCACAGATTACGCAGATTAGAAAGATTTTTTAAAAATAATCTTTTTAATCTGTGTAATCTGTGGATCGAATTTTTTGCTCTTGATTTTTTGTAACGAAAAATGTGTTTGGTTTAATTGCGACAAATTTAATTTTTAACTTTGCGCAAAAAAGTTTTTTGCGAAATTAGATTTGGTTGCGAATAAAAATTTTTTACCATTTGTTTAACCCTTTACAGTAAAGGAGCATAACATGAAAAAGACAAATTGTTTGTCAGAACTCAACGCCGAAGTCAATTTGAATATTGATGTTACAGCCAATGTTAATTTGGGTGTTAATTTAGGCAAGGGGGGGGGGGGGGGGGTATCTGGTTACAGGTATTTACCATAATTACACTTACGATAAAAATTACAATTATCATAATAATTGTAATAATAATTATCGTTACAAAAATTCTCTTGGGACTTCTTCCAAACCTAACTCTGTTGGTTTATTTTTTGGTTTCACGCTTGTTGAACTTTTAGTAGTAATTGCGATCATCGGTTTATTGATTGCGTTACTTTTACCTGCGATTCAAGCGGCACGTGAAGCGGCGCGACGATCCGAATGTTCCAATAAACTTCGTCAACTTGGTATCGCTTTACACAATTTTCACGACGTAAATAATTCATTGCCCGAAGGCTGTCCCGCAACTCCCGTAGGCGTCAGCGCTCAATTCAAATTGTTTCCTTATTTAGAAAAACAAGGAAACGCCGATAAACTTTTGGCAAGCGGCGGTTGGGAAAACATGACGATTGCCGATTTTCTTTGTCCTTCCGAAGCCGCTAAACCGGATCGTGTTGATGTAATCAACTATGTTGTTTGTTATGCTGATTGGCCGGAATTGCCGTCGCATTCGATGCAATTGAGCGACGCTAATCGCGTTAAATGGGGACCGCTTAAAAATAAGCGTAGCGGTATTGTCGGCGGCCCCTATATTCGTGGAGGATTTGAGATTGTTCAGGACGGGTTGAGTAATACGGTTGTGTTTTCTGAACGTTGTATTGGCAACGGCGGTAATTTGAAGTTACCCAAAGTCGGTATTGCAACAGGCAATAGTTTAGGCGTTACAGTTCCGCTTATAGGTCCCGATGAAACGGTTAGTCAAGTTAATCCGCAAACATGTTTAAATTCTGTTGCCGCAGGCGAATATAAGACTGGGGTTGACCTTATTGATTCTGGCGGTTTCATGTGGCATCGTGGCGCGCCGCTTTGTACTGGGTTTAATACGATTCTGGCGCCAAATGGTCCCAGTTGTTATAACCAAAATATTAGTATTGCGGGGCATTCGGGCAAGTTGAATGGCGATTGGTTTGATCGTTATCTTGGTTCTGCCGGAAGTTTTCACACCGGCGGCGTCAATGCTGTACGTTATGACGGATCGGTGCAATTTGTTAATGAAAATATCAATTGCGGCGACCCGACTCAAACGCCGCCAAACGCAGGAATTTCACCATACGGAATCTGGGGCGCAATGGGAACAGTCGATGGAGGAGAAACGGTAAGCTTTTAAATACAACCTCTAATATTTTTTTTATTAACCACCGAGAACACAGATGTCACAGAGAATAAGAGAATATTTGTAACCGTTCACAAGATTTTAGAAACGTAGAATTTTAGGGTGTAGGCGTAGGGTGTAGATTTATTATAACAATAAATATTTTTCCACCTGTCCCATTAGGGACAACATGTTGGTAGAAGTAATTTTTGTAACGAAAATTTGAATTGGATTTAATTGTAGCGAATTGAATTACATTTTTATGCAAAATTGTTTTTTGCGGGTAATTTTTGTTACGATTAAATTGACGTTTTATTGGGTTGATAATTTTTTTCGTTTTGTCAATAAAAAATTCAACGCCAATAAATTTTAAACTGTTCACACTTGAATTTGCGTTTACCGTCGCCTGCCTACTTTCGGACGGCAGGCTTTGACGCTTTGAAATCGCTGATTTTCAATTACGAGCAGTATAACCAACCATTTAATTAAAAGGAATAGAAAAATGACAAAGACAAGTTTAAATTTAACTTCAACGTCAAATTTATTTGACGCTAGAAATTCAGGGACGCCAGACAAGAACCGGAATTATTGTAACGATAATTCAAGGATGATTTTTGTTAAATCATTTTTTGGTTTTACGCTTGTTGAGCTTTTGGTGGTGATAGCGATTATTGGTATTTTGATTGCGTTGC
>JAISLW010000017.1 GCA_031277105.1 Planctomycetaceae bacterium
GACATTACAAAATCGCCCAAATAACCGTTAAAAACGGGTCAAAACAGGAACTTTATTTTACCTTTGACGGTCACGGAAGCACAAGGGCTTTAACCGATTATATCGGCGCAGTAGTAGAATTGTATTCGTATGACGCATTCGGTAACGCGCTAGGCTTTGACCCATCAACCGCACTTACGGAATTTCTATACAGCGGAGAACAGTTCGACTCAAAGATCAACCAACAATACTTACGTCAACGCTACTACGACCCAACAACCGGAAGATTCAATAGACTAGACCCATTCTTTGGAAATCTAAACGATCCACTATCGTTACATAAATACGCTTATGCTAACAGCGACGCAATCAACATATTTGATCCAAGTGGGATGTTTGGTGTTGCTGGTGTTAGCTTCGCACCAATGATTGCTTCAATGTTGAATGGAATTACGGCAGACGCTGGTTCATTGATAATGAATTCACTTTACCAGAAAAAATTCCAATGGAACCAGATACTTCTAAATGCTATTATTTTGGCGTCCATTCCAACATTTGGGGTACTGTTACCAGGAGTACAAACATTTCTTGATGATTTTGTAAAAGTAGGTCTTGGTAGTCTTACGAAAAAAATGTATTCAGCAAAAGGTAAGGCGATATTACCTACTAGAGTTATTGGTAAAGAAGGCGATGTTATAGGTCCCGGTATCGCTAATTTAGCCGATGACGTACTACGATTTGCCGCCAATAATGGAACCGCATTTGGAGCAACCGGAAGAAATTTGAAGATAGGTAGTTCCACCGTATTACGAGAAGAGCTAGAAAAATTGAATGGACTACCGGTTGGAACTTTAGTGAATAGGAACATACAAGCTCACCATGTGATTCCAAAGAGTTTGCAAGGTCACGACCTCCTCAAAAAAACTGATTTTAATATAGATTCTGCGATAAATGGCATACCGTTGAAAAATGATGTTCATCTGGGATCACACTATAATTACAATATCGCTGTTCGACTGGTACTCGATAAGATTTATAGTGAGGTAAGTGATATTGCAAAACGGCAAGAATATATTCTTGAACTTATTACAAATGCAAGCAAAAAAATCCTTGATGGCACTTCTCTACGTGGAACAACACGAGATATTTCGGTAACAGAGTGGTACGATGCAATTGTACCCATTATTAAATAAAGGAAATTTCAATCATGATTGCAGAAGTAGATTTAAATGTATTAATGCCGTTACTTGAGGATGTTCGCAACGTATTCACATCTGATAATTTCCTGTGTGGCAATGATTCCAATATTCAAATTAGTCGATGGCGAGACAAAGAAGAATTTAAATGCGAAATTAAAGACATAGATTTTTATCATTATTGTATTCTAGCATCAAATGAAAATACGCCATACACTGAGTTGGATAATGATTTGGTCGATTATGCCAGTGAATTGTATTGTAAATTGGCGAATTATACTTCTCGTGAATTTGTTTATTTTATTGATAACTGGATGGAATCTATAACCAATACTACTGATAAGAATCCTCAATTACATGCTCTCATGGAGTATGTAATCAAAAAGAAAAAAATTGCATCAGATCAAATGCATAACTATCGAAGGCATGGCGTCGTAACAGTATCTCGCCATGTTGGTGCAATAACCAGTATGCGAACTGTTATATTAAGTAAGAGATTTATTCCTATCGAGCTTATGTTAGAAGCTTATAGAAACGGGCTTTATCCGTTTGGATGGTCATTTATGGATAATACAATTTATTGCCTAAATCCTATAATAATCAGAGACGATAATATAGCAACATAAAAGTTCCAATACAAAAGGAAAAATGGGCGGCAAAAACTATCAGAAGTAGATGGTCAAAATCGGGCGTGTCAACAAGGTATTTTTTTCAAATTATCGATTGGGTTGAAGGCATTTATCCGATGGTATAACGACAAGAGAATTCATTCATCATTATCGTACAAAAAACCTACCGAGATTTATTTTGGTTGCGTCGATACAGTAAAAACAATTATTGATAGCCAAGATCGCGAGTAAGTTTGATTGATGCATGCGAGGCGCCGATATGAGTATCATCTGTTTAATCGAACAAGAGATTGTTGCAATTTTATATGTGGAGGAGAAGCCACTTGAGAACAATCATTTATTGTAACAAAAAATAGACCTTATTTCCCCCACTTTCCTGTCCAGCTTTTTCAGTCCACCGCTGTTTTTGTTTTTTGATCCAATTACAAAATTTACTAAAAATTCAAGCATTAAACGCTATCTACATATTTATAAAAAATAAATTTTATGTGTAAAAAGTATGAATGCAAGCAGGTTTATTGTTGCTTTTACACGTTTTGCCGTTGTTTTTGATTATAAATTATTTTGATCAAAAAATATGATAATGTCTTTTTTTTGTCTATATGCCTGTATCAAAAGAGAAGTTAAACCGACAACCACATTTTGCAAATTTTGATTACTATATTGATTGTTTGTATTGGTTTCTTGAATGGATTGAATGAGACCCGATAATTGAAAGGACAAACCAATACCTAATCCAGTATCGTCTTCATTTTCCTCGAGCGAGTTATTCATTGGACGAATCGAAATTGATTCTACTATTGATTGTATCATTTCATAATCTGCGAAAAATGCAAAAGTATTGTCTATATCAGGAAAAATTTCGATAGACAACATAAAAGACTCAAACAACGCTACTGGAATAACGCCGATATTTGTAAACTCGTCAATTTTGGCGCTTTGACCAACATGATTACAAACGATTTCCCAAGCGCTAATACACTCTTCTATAGGTTTGTTCGGATCGGCGTCATGTCCTTCCAAAAAACGAATAAGACCGCGTTTGAAATCAATATTGCCGGCTTTCAAATACGATGGAATATTTAACTTTTCAATAATTGATAAATCACCTGAACCAAAATATTCTCTGAATTTGTCCATCGAAAAAATATACGCTCGCAATCGTGATTTTTCACAAGATAATTCATGTTTAGAGTCCTCATTTTGCGAGACAAATAAATTATTTGATCCTTTAGCATAAGTCATTTCAATATCATTTTGTTCACAATTGTTGTCCAATCCGTTACACCAATCGCGATTTCTCTCTACAAATTTTCGTAACAAATCATCTTCCTCATAGATTTCATTGCTACTAATATTTTTTACAAAATTTGGGAGCGGATAAAACGGACTATTGGTAAGTACATGATCAACCTTCGGTGTAGTTAGTCCAAGTTGTTCTCTGACATGTTCCAAAACATGAAGCTCAAACGGATTGATCATAGTAAAATGAGAATGAAATTCAGAACGGTGATCTCTTGAAAAACCACAATTCCATTGGACATGATAATTGAGCATCGCCGTTATATCGCGAGCCAGATTCGTTCCATCATTCCAATGATCAAAAATATTTCGATACGGATGTTTCCACCATCGACGCGGACGTGTTATAGGATTTTTCCATTCAGGTTTTTTTTGTAACATACTATAAAGTCTAACAAGATATTCTGGATAAAAATCATCGTTATTCCACGATATATATTGAGTGTCAATATGTTTAATCACCAAATCGAATAACTCAAAAGTCTCAACAGACGCAAGGATAAAACCAACACCAAGAATAGTTTTTAAATCCGATATTTCGCCCAAAAAACCAACTCTATTACGTGAATCTTCGTCCCAAAAATCTCTTATTCGTATGCTTATTTTATTTGCCCAATAACTATATAAGATTCCCTTTTTGAGAATATACCAACCTTCTCTTAATGAATCCAAACACTTAACAACGCCTTGACTACCATAATATTCCGCAAGGTATCTAAAACTCTCAGAAAAGAAAATCCGTTCCTCTTGGGATAAGGTCGATTGAGACAATATTTGCATACTCTCATTTACGTATGTTTGGGCAAGATTGTCATTAGTACCATAAAACGCATCTCTATCGGTAATATATGATGACTGCGTAACGCCGCCATGATTGTAAGTTGTAGTAAACACATTAATCATATAGTATTATTGCGACACTTCTGCGTGTGTCATGTTAAATTTCAAAAAATTGTTAAGACATGTTTTTTAACAGATCATAATGTAGTATCCTAAAATTGTTACGAAATTATTTACCATTAAAAATCCCATTTATATTTTATTCTTATCCAAATATTGAAATCACATTCAATATATATATTTTTTACTACAATAATTCATAATACACTTTTTTATATTTTTGTTACAAAAAACGCATACTCATATTTGAAGTCACTAGTGTCCAATTAAAGTTGTTTTTGTTTTGTATATTATTTTAATTTTTAGTTAGTTATGTAAAAATTTGACCTGCATGACTTCAATTTAATTGTCATTAAAATCCAATTTACATTTTATTTTTGTCAAAAAGTTAAAAAAATCCTTAAATATAATTTTCATTACAATCATTCAAATACACTTTCTACACTTTTAATTATCGTTACAAAAATTAGTTAATGCTTGTTTTCAAAGCTTTTTACAATTAAAATTGCAAAAACAAAAAAACACCATAGCTACAATGTGTTATAGCGTATAGGATTATAGTAGGTCGCTAGTGGTTTTTCAATTGCGGTAGATCGTGGTAATTCAATAAAGTTATAATATGTACCGCATTTTATATCACTCACGTTCTTTTAATTTCGGTTTTTGTTTTGATGATTCAATTAAGAACTATACAGAAAATTCAAGCACAAAACGCAATCTGCATATTATCAAAACCGAATTTTCAAGTGTAAAAAGTATAAATTTGCATAATTTGCTTTTATCTTCGTAATCTTGTCCATCGAGTTGCGTTTATAAGCACCTTGGTTGACAGCGCATAGTTCACGTTGATAACGTAACCTGAAATACGGTTATTGTGATTAGTAATATAATTTAAAAGGAAGTTTGCAGTACGTGACACTTCTGGCGAAATATTTCGCCATGCTGGTGCATGGGCTATATCATCAAGTATATTTTTGGCATACCTTGTAGGTCCTTCAGCCTGTCTACTACTTAACGTTGGAATTCCAATTAATATGTGAGACTTAACCTCAAAAACATAAACTTTTGCATTCTTCATTCCAATAATATCAATTCCTTGATTACTTGCGTTCTGAAGTGCAACTACATTTGTAAAACCTTGCTGTTTAAGCCATGCTGCTGCTAACTCTTCACCAACTTTACCTGACTGTTGTCCCCAAGGTAGATGTCTTAATTCTTTCTTAAATTTCTTTAATGCATCAGGATCCATCAAATCAGAAATCTTAATTTTTTCGCCTTGATTGGCAAGTATTGCAACAATTGGAACTGCACACAAAGCCGATACTGCCCATTCTGGTGGCGGTTCGATACAACTCAATGCTTTAAGAAAATTAGTTGTGTACAATATTTCATAAATATTCAATCCTTCTTTGATTAAGCTATATGATGCACTATAGAAATTTACCGCCATTGACTGAAAGTTGGCGCTAAAACATGCACCAACCATAGCAGCAGCAACACCGAACAATCCACTTGGATCAATTCCATTTATAGGATCGCCATGAGTATAGAGGTATTTATGTAACGATAAAGGATCGTTTAGATTTCCAAAGAATGGGTCTAGTCTGTTGAATCGTCCGGTTGATGGATCGTAATAGCGTTGACGTAAGTATTGTTGACCGATCTTTGAGTCGAACTGTTCGCCAGAGTATAGAAATTCCGTAAGTGCGGTTGAAGGGTCGAAACCTAATGCGTTGCCGAAGGCGTCGTATGAATATAATTCTACTATTGCGCCGATATAATCGATTAAAACTCTTGTGCTTCCGTGACCGTCAAAGGTAAAGTAGAGTTCCTGTATTGACCCGTTTTTAACGGTTATTTGGGCGATTTTGTAAAGTCCGATAATGTTCGTTACGAAGTTATGATTTGAGTTATTCTAATTTTTGTAACGAATATTATGGCAGACGTTTTTTTGTTTTTATTGTTACAAAAATTCTGACGCGTTAATGTTTGTAAATTATCAAACAAAACGTAAACGTGACAAGTTCACACTTTTTTCGCTACTCAATATCTCTTAAGTCTCATCATTTGCTACCTGACTGGATAAACTTTTCTAATTGTCAAAGAACAGGTAAAAAATATAATCAATAAAATTTTATCGATCAATACCCCCATTTAAAACTGTTAGCGCTTTAATTTGTATTTACCGCCACCTGCGTTCCTACAAACGATTTTTTGTAACAAAAAATAAGGATCGTAGCCGTCTCGTCTGCACTTTGCCGCAAATAAAAAAATCGGTTGAGATCTAAACCTCTCTCATTAGCGGTTGAGTACAACCGCTTGCAGGCAAAATCGCCCGCGATCCCGAAATGCAGGCGAGACTAACGGATCGCGGGCGTCCCGCCTGCATTTTGCCGCAAGGCAAACAAAAAGGCTGTTGCGATCTAAACGTCTCTCATTAGCGGTTGAGTACAACCGCATGCAGGCGAGACGCCCGCGATCCTGGGATGCAAGCGTTCCGCCTGCGATCCTTCAGACAATTTTTTGTAACAATAAATCTATCTCCTATTCCCTAAAAGTTATCGTTTAAAATTTTGTGGGCGGCTATATTATTTTTAGACCATGCCTTGACGAGGAGAAAAAGTTTTGTAAAATTAGTTTGTCGTAAGTTAAATTTTTATAAATCGGTTTATGAATGTATAAAAATTTTTTAGAAAATATTAGGAAAAATATTTTTGTGCCGAAATAGTGGAATGACGAATATTGGGTTATGCTGATTGTATTATTTGTAACATTAGTTACTAATATTTTGTCTTTCGGATATTTTTTCCGCTTAATTAACTTAATTCAACCCATCACGAAATTAATTATGAAAAAGCGAATTGAAAACGTAATTATGAATTTGCAAGTCAGGATAAACGAGTTTACTGGTATATCTTTTACTGGAGTACGGTTTATTGGTCTAATTTTGGCAATCTTGGTAATTGGGGTAATGTTGCAAATGTTAAAATGGGCAGGGGGGGGGGGGATGGAGTATTTATAATTACGTTTTTGATCAAAAAACAACAAAAACGAAAAACACAAAAAAAGAAAAAAAATCTGCGAACTCACAAATTTTCTCGCAAAAAATAACTCAAGCCTTAACGCAATATCAAATCTACTTCAAGATCGGCTTATTTCTTAACGCTCTGGCATTTTACGCTAATAGACATAATAGCGATATTTCTTTTACCAATAACACGCGCAAACTTAATATCGGAATTACTCGCAATAATATTACCGGTTCTAAAATTGGTATCTTTACAAATAATGTCAAGTTAAATCTGCTGAATGTATGCGTAAAAATATTTAGTATCCCTAATTATTCAATGATTACGCCGAAATTTACGTTTAATTCAGGTTGCCTAGTTAATGAATTTTTAGAGACGCCATTTGTTACGGTCAACCGTAGAGACGCAATGACGCTTAAGTTTGTATTTACATGTTGTCCGATGGGACTTCTAAAATAATCCTTCTAATCTGCGTAATCTGTGGATCCTTTTTTAAAACGATCCACAGATTACACAGATTAAAAAGATTATTTTTAATTCCGAATTTCCCTAACCTTATTTTTACCTTATTTTTCTGAACAAAACAACCTCAGTAGCAACCAAGCCCCCACCAAACAAACCTCATTACCTCATTTTTAATCCACGCCAATAAATGTCGTAATTTTGTTTTTATTGTTGTTGAGATTAATGTGTTCAACAGGTGTTAGAAATAATGTAGAGTCGCAAGGCATTGCGTCTCTCTATGAAATGACGTTTAACGTTATTTTTAATGAGGTTGTGGTTTGGTGGATTCACGTGCTACTAAGGTTGTTTTGTAAAGAAAAATTAGGTAAAAATGAGGTTAGGGGAAATTCGGAATTCGGAATTAAAGATTTTGATTTCAAAATTAAAATAATCTTTCTAATCTGCGTAATCTGTGGATCCTTTTTAAAAAACGATCCACAGATTACACAGATTAGAAAGATTAAAAAGATTTTTTTATTGTTACAAAAAATATTTGTCCCACTTGTTCCTCCTGTCCCTTAAAAAAAAACGATACGAAATAATATCGTTTGTCCATAACTAGACTGGTAGGACAAATGAATTTTTTAGAGAACGTCCAAACGCTTTTTTTCCGTTGCGCTAATTTCAAAAACGGAAAATTTTGAAATGACGGAGACGTGTTGTTTCCGTCAAAATATTTTTTAACAACCTTTTAAGAAAGGAAAATTTACATGAGAACGATTTTAAGTATTCGCAATTACGCGATTTTTGGTTTGTTTGTTGCGGTTTTGGGAACGTCCCTTTTTGCCGCTGAACCGATTGTCCTCAAAGGGCATACTAAAGGTGTGACTTCCGTTTGTTTTTCATCAGACGGCAAGAAGGTACTGACGGGAAGCATGGACAAGACCGCCCGAATCTGGGACGCCAGAACTGGCAAAGAATTACTCATTTTTGCGGGGCATACTGACTGGGTGACTTCCGTTTGTTTTTCCCCAGACGGCAAGAAGGTACTGACTGGAAGCTTTGACGAGACCGCCCGAATCTGGGATGCAGGAACAGGCATAGAATTACTTAAAATTACAGGGCATACTTCCCATGTGATGTTCGTTTGTTTTTCCCCAGACGGCAAGAAGGTACTGACGGGAAGTAGGGACAAGACCGCCCGAATCTGGGATGCAGGAACAGGCAAAGAATTACTCAAACTTGAGCATACTAATAGAGTGTATCCCGTTTGTTTTTCATCAGATGGCAAGAAAGTAATGACGGGAAGCGATGACCGTACCGCCCGAATCTGGGATGCGGAAACAGGCAAAGAATTACTCAAACTTAAGCATCCTTCCTTTGTGAGATCCGTTTGTTTTTCCCCAGACGGCAAAAAAGTACTGACGGGAGACTGGGACGAGACCGCCCGAATCTGGGATGCAGAATCAGGCAAAGAATTACTCAAATTTAGAGGGTCAGAGTCTGGTAATGAAGCGTCTTCCGATTGTTTTTCTCCAGACGGCAAGAAGGTACTGACGGGAATTGACAATTCCGCCCAAATCATGGATGCAGAAACAGGTAAAAAATTACTCGAACTTAAAGGGCATACTTCCCATGTGAAATCCGTTTGTTTTTCCACAGACGGCAAAAAAGTACTGACGGGAGGCTGGGACAATACCGCCCGAATCTGGGATGTGGACGCTTTGGAACAAAGTATTTCCAATGAGGCGCAACGTCAGAAACAGATTATTGCTTATGATGCGCAACTTCGGAAAAATGCGGAAAACGGCACCCCCGAAGAGCAATTCAAACTAGGAAACCGCTATTATAACGGAGACGGCGTATCTAAAAATGTCGAAGAAGCATTAACATGGTGGAAGAAGGCGGGATTGCGGGGACATCAAGGAGCGGTCGACGCATTGCAAAAACATGCAAAAGCAAATGTTGCCGCAGGACAGCGACGGGAGGAAGAAGGAAAAGAAGCCATCCAACAATTCTTCGGAGAGATATTATCCGGCGGCGGTAGTAGCGATTCCGGTTGGGTAACGTGCGTAGAATGTCTTGGTTGGGGATGGGTAACGAGACAAGGTAACAAGGTTCGTTGTCCTCGCGGTTGTGTTGGCGGGAAAGTTCCGAAATAACGCAAACGCCGCATTTCACCAATTGTGATTTTATTTTTCAACAACCCCATTTTTCAACCTAGTTTTTCCTAACGATAATATAATTTGTTACGGTCAACCGTAGAGACGCAATACATTGCGTCTCTACTGAGTTTTTTTGTCAAATGATTTCGTAAAGAAAAATTAGGTTGAAATGAGGTTAGGGGAAATTCGGAATTCGGAATTCGGAATTCGGAATTAAATATTTTAGAGACGCCCAGATATTAAACCTCGCTCACCAGCGGTTGTGCAGGCAAAACCGCCTGCATTTTGCCGCAAGGCAAACAAAAAGGCGCTTGAGATCAAAACCTCTCTCATTAGCGGTTGAGTACAACCGCATGCAGGCGAGACGCCCGCGATCCTGGGATGCAGGCGTTTCGCCTGCGAATCTGAAGAAACACCAAGCGAAATGTTTGCGATCCTGAATCGCCTGCGATCCTGAAAAGCAGGCGAGACCAACGGATCGCGGGCGTCCCGCCTGCACTTTGCCGCAAGGCAAACAAAAAGGCGCTTGAGATCAAAACCTCGCTCATTAGCGGTTGAGTACAACCGCACGCAGGCGAGACGCCCGCGATCCTGGGATGCAGGCGTTCCGCCTGCGAATCTGAAGGAACATAGGCGAAATACTTGCGATCCTAAAATGCCCGCGATCTTGAAATGCAGGCGAGACCAACGGATCGCGGGCGTCCCGCCTGCACTTTGCCGATAGGCAAACAAAAAGGCGCTTGAGATCAAAAAACTCTCTCATTAGCGGTTGAGTACAACCGCATGCAGGCGAGACGCCCGCGATCCTGGGATGCAGGCGTTCCGCCTGCGAATCTGAAGAAACACCGACGAAATGCCCGCGATCCTGGAATGCAGGCGAGACGCCCGCGATTCTGAATGAACTTAACCGAAACGGCAGTAAACGCAAATTAAATGTACAAACAGTTTAGAAAGGTTCATTTTTGAGAGTTTAGATGGGAGGGTTGACAGTATTGGATTGTTGTTATATCATAAAACACCTGTTTGTAATACCAAACACAAGATTATTCGCCAAAGCAAAATAATATCCACAACAATTAATCATTTATACAAATCATATTTGAAATTCAACGATTTAAAAACATCAAAAGTCTGCCGCCCAATAACTAGCCAGACAAATATAAACACAAACTCAATCGCCAACCGTTTAAAATAATCCCATTCTCAATTTTTTAAAAATATCATGTCAGAAGCAATAAAAGAAAAAACAAATACGCCAGAAAAAATATTTAGAACAGACAAAGTAATTTATCTTAGCGCTTTTCCACAAGGCGAAAGCGGCACAATTGTCGATATGACCGCAGACGCCGAATTACAAGGACGACTAATGGGAATGGGAATGTTCATCGGCACGCGTTTCAAATTACTACAAGGCGGTTTGACAAGCCATAAACCACTACTAATTGCAATCGGTGAAACAAGAATCGCCCTAGGTTACGAAATCGCTAAAACAATACTCGTTGAAAAATAACCGTTACAAAAAATCATCGTTACAAAAATTGCGGTAAATTTATGATAATTTTTTGTAACAGTTCACGAAAATTTTTAGAAAATTACACGACAATTTTTGAAGAACAAGTGGAACAAATTTTTTATAACAAAAAACTTTTTCTCTAAATCATCTAATTTTAAAAAACTATTCCCTATCCACTATTCCCTAAAATTTATCGCTTAAAATACCGTGAACGGTTATAATTTTTTTAATAATTTTTTAATAATTTTTTTAATAAATTTCTTGACAAATTCCCTTCCTTAAAAAATTTCACCATCTACCAAATTATATTTTAAAAGTGAACGAACATAACGAAATCCTCGTCGCCTTAGTTGGTCAACCTAATTCCGGCAAATCGACCGTATTTAATTATCTTACCGGTTTACATCAGACAATCGCTAACTATCCAGGCGTTACCGTTACAAAAAAATCGGGGCATTATCACGACGGCAAACGTCATATTGAAGTCGTTGATTTACCCGGCACGTATAGTTTGACTTCGTACTCGCAAGAAGAACGCGTAACGCGTGATTTTTTGTTGCTTGAGCGACCGGAAGTAGTTGTGATCGTCGTCGACGCCGCTAATTTGCGCCGTCATCTTTATTTCGTTTTTCAACTTCTTGAGTTGCAAATTCCGTTGGTGATTTGCTTAAATATGATGGATACGGCGGAACGTCGCGGTATTGAAATCGACGTTGCCAAGTTAGAACAAGAACTAGGCGTGCCGATTATTCCGACTATTGCCCGCAGCAGTCATTTTGGGCTAACATTTCACGGACTACATAGTCATTGCTCGCACGGACAATACTGTTTACAAAATCAAAATCCGCAACACGATCAAAACCCGCAACACGATCAAAACGCACAACATTGTCAAAACGAATCTTATTGTCGTCAACATGATCTTGAATTTGGTCTTGAAAAATTACGTCAAACGATCAACGAAATTTCTAAACGTCATGCGCATGAGACGCCGCTTGGTTGGAAGATAAATTATGGCAAGTTGGAGTCGCTTATAGAGGAATTTGATTTAGTGATTTCGCATAAGGCGGCGCTTGTTCAAGATTTTCCGTCTCGTTGGCTTGCGATCAAGTTGTTGGAAAATGATCGCGAGGCGCGTCGTATTATTCAGCATCATACGCACGACAAGGATTGGGAGTCGCTTTTGGCGTCGTGTGTGGCGAAGGTAGAGGAGTATGAGAAGTCAGGCGGCGATTCTCCGCGTAAAACGATTGCGGCGTGCAGAAACGAGTATGCCGAGCGGCTTGAGCGTCAAGTTGTGCATCGCGTGATGAAGCCGAAGCGGCATTCGGATTTATTGGACAAAATATTGTGTCATCCGTTGTGGGGGTTAATTTGTGTTGTGTTGGTTATGTTTGGTATTTTCAAGTTGGCGTTTAACGTCGCCGACGGTTGGGAGTGGTTTCCTTGGATTTCGGAGGATATTGGTTTTCAATTGACGACGCCGGTTGGCGCTGTTGACAGTGTATTTTCTTATTGGATTCCGGTTGCGCTTGATTATGTTTTTATGCTTCCCGACGGCGATTTGCGGTCGTTGGTTTATGACGGGATTGTTGCCGGCGTGGGCGGTGTTCTTACGTTTATGCCGACGATATTTTTTATTTTTCTGTTTATGTCGTTTTTGGAACAGAGCGGTTATATTGCGAGGGTTGTGGTTGTAATGGACAGGATAATGCGATTTTTTGGCATACATGGTCAAAGCGTATTGCCGTTAATTTTGGGCGGCGGCATTATCGGCGGCTGCGCAATTCCGGCGGTAATGGCAACGCGAACAATGAGAGAGCAACGCGAGCGTATTTTGACTATTATGATTATTCCGCTAATGAATTGCGGGGCGAAAATTCCGGTTTATGCGTTATTGATTTCGGCGTTTTTTACGGATTACAAGGGTTTGATGATGGCGTCGATTATTTTTATTTCGTGGGCGTTGGCGTTAGCGTCGTCGTTGGTTTTGGGCAAAACGTTTGTGCAAGGGAAAGCGTCGCCGTTAATAATTGAGTTGCCGACTTATCAGACGCCGGATTTATATGATATGTTTTTATCGGCGTTGTTGCAAAGTTGGTGGTTTGTGAAAAAAGCGGGGACGATTATTTTGGCGGTAAACGTTTTCCTTTGGGTTTTGATGTATTATCCGCGTCCGGTTGACGATAACGTAACGGCGACGGAGCAACTTGCAAACTCGTATGCGGCTAATATTGGCAAAGCATGCGAGCCTGTATCGAAATATGTAGGTTTTGATTGGCGAGATAATTTAGCGCTAATCGGAGGTTTTATCGCGAAAGAAGTTATCGTAAGCTCGCTGGCAACAATGTACGGAATCGAATCGCAAGACAATGTTGATAATAAAAATATTGATAATAAAAACGAAATCAATAAAAATGAAATCAATAAAAATGAAATCAATAAAATTGAGAATAATAAAATTGATCCAAATAATATTCGTAACGATAAAGTTGTTGCGAAAAATTCTGAAAGAGTCGGCGATAATATTGGTAATGTTGTAAATAATAACGTAGGCGAAAACAACAATTTGGACGTTGAGCAATTGGACGTTGAGCAAATTGACGAGGACGAACTTGATGAACGAGGCAAGCGTTTAGCGATACGATTGCGGACGGAGTCAAATTGGACGGCGTTGAAAGCGTTTGTTTTTATTTTGTTTGTAATGATCTATGCGCCATGCGTCGCAACATGCGCCGTAATTTGGAGAGAAACAGGACATATAAAATATATGTTAGCCGCCGCTATCTACAATACAACATTAGCAATCATAATCTCCGTCGCCGTATATCAAACAGGTACGCTAATCGCAAAATTACTATAGACAAGTTCTAAAAACTCATTTGTTCAGGTAGGCGGCGTTTCG
>JAISLW010000020.1 GCA_031277105.1 Planctomycetaceae bacterium
CAATAAAGGTTAAGGTTGTATTGACATATTGTCCCTAGCGGGACAAATATATTTTTGACATTGCTTTTCTACCAACATGTTGTCCCTAACGGGACAGAAATGAATTTTTAGAGACGCCCAGATGTTAAACCTCGCTCACCAGCGGTTGAGTACAACCGCATGCAGGCGAGACGCCCGCGATCCTGGGATGCAGGCGTCTCGTTTGCGATCCTTCAATCTGTCCCATTTGTCCCTAAAAATATGGTTATGATAATTTATTAAACGAATTTTCGTAAACGGTTACAAATTTATTTTATGTAACCTCATTTTAACCTAATTTTTCTTTACAAAACCATTCACACAAAAAAACTCAGTAGAAAATGAATCAACCAAACCACAATCTCATTACCCCATTAAAAAATTAGGTAATAAGGTTTGGTTTTGGGGAGGCTTTGTTGCTACTGAGATTGTTAAGTTAAGAAAATTAGGTTAAAATGAGGTTAGGTTATAAAATAAATATGTACTGAATAGTTGCAAATCGCAAATACGTAAGTTGCTAAAAAAAATCCATGAACGGTTACAATTAGTTTATATTTCGCCCCGCTAGGAACAATGCGTAACAGCCCTTTCAGGTAGACAAATAATTACAATTATCGTTATAAAAAATAAAATTAAAAAACGCAAATTAAAGTGTGAACAGTTTAAAAAATTTAAAAAATAAAATTATGAAATTGAGTCGGAGAATTTTAATTGTTGGCGGAGTTGCGGGCGGGGCTTCGGCGGGCGCTAGATTGCGGCGGCTTTCGGAGACGGCTGAAATTATTATATTTGAGCGCGGCGAGTTTATATCTTTTGCTAATTGCGGTCTTCCGTATTATATTGGCGGCGAGATTACGGACAAATCGGCATTGACGTTGCAGACGCCAGAAGCGTTTAATTTACGTTTTAATATTGACGTGCGCGTTTGGCACGAGGTTCTTTTGATTGATCGTATATCTAAAACAGTGTCAGTTAAAAATCATCAGACTGGCGAGATATATGTTGAGAATTATGACAAATTGATTCTTTCTCCTGGCGCTCGTCCGGTTTATCCTGTCGGGTTTCAATCTGATCGAATTTTTACGATTAGAAATATTCCTGACACTTACCGTATTAAGGAATTTATTGAAGTGCAAAAGCCGCAACATGCGGTAGTTGTTGGCGGCGGTTATATCGGTCTGGAAACGGCGGAGAACTTGCATCGCGCGGGTTTGCAAGTTGTTATTGTGCAGCGCGGCGATCATGTTTTGGCGCCGCTTGATTATGACGTCGCTTGTGATGTTCATCGACATATTGCGGGCAAGAGCGGCGTTAGTTTGCTTTTGAAACATGAAGTAAAATCCGTAATAGAACGCGACGGCAAAATTATCGTTGCGCTAAATCAGGGCAATGAAATTATCACGGACATGATGATTTATGCTATCGGCGTGCAACCGGATAATTCGCTAGCAAAAAACGCAGGACTTAATCTAGACTCGCGCGGCGCTATTATCGTCTCCGATAAAATGCAAACGTCCGACCCTGATATTTACGCTATTGGCGACGCAGTATCGGTTGTTAATTTCGTTACGGAAAACGCAGATTATATTCCGTTGGCAGGTCCGGCGAATAAGCAGGGGCGAATTGTCGCCGATCAGATTTGCGGTATTGATTCGCGTTATGACGGCTCTCAAGGTTCGGCGATTTTGCGTGTTTTTGACATGACGGTCGCATCGACTGGCATCAATGAAACTGTCGCAAAACGGTTAGAATTGAATTATGAAAAAATATTTCTTTGGTCGTCAAGTCATGCGGGATATTATCCCGGCGCAACAAATATGTCGATAAAGGTTATTTTTGAACGTGAAACGGGCAAATTGCTCGGCGCTCAGATTACCGGTTATGATGGCGTTGATAAACGTTGCGATGTAATTGCGACTGCGATACGCGCAAAAATGACGGCGGGCGATCTTGCGAAATTAGAATTATGTTATGCGCCGCCTTATTCGTCCGCGAAAGACCCCGTAAACATGGCTGGATTTGTTATCGAAAATATTCTTACGGGCAAAGTCAAAATTTTTCACTGGCATAATATAGCGGAGTTGCAAAAAACGGACGGCGTTATATTGTTAGACGTACGCACGGCAACTGAATACGGCAACGGTCATATAGACGGTTTTATAAATATTCCGTTGGATGAGTTGCGCGGCAGAATTGGCGAATTGGATAAGTCGAAAAAGATTTATATTACGTGTCAAATTGGGGTGCGCGGTTATGCGGCGGCAAGAATTTTATCGCAAAATAATTTTGACGTATATAATTTAAGCGGCGGCTACAGATTATGGAGATCAATTTTTGAATCAAAAAATCAAAAATTACAGCAACCGCAAATAATTATTAAACGTGAAAAACATTCTGTACAAAAATTAAATAATCAATCTGAACAATCAACGAAACAAAATAATAACATGAGTAATATTTCTGTTGGCAAGGCGATTAAGATAGACGCTTGCGGGTTGCAATGTCCGGGTCCGATTATGAAACTTTCGGCGGCGATAAATTCTGCGGAGAGCGGCGATGTAATTGAGATAACAACAACTGATGCGGCGTTTTCGAGCGATGTTGAGGGATTTTGTAGGAGAACGGGCAATACTTTATTGGAAACGGAGAGCGGCAAGGGATTTTTTGTAACGAAAATTCAAAAGGGCGGCAATACAGATAATGCGGGCAATTCGGCAGGCAAGTTAGCGGGCAAGTTGGGCGGCGATTGGGCGGGCGAATTGAGTGGCGTAAATCGTAACGGTAAGAATTTCATTTTATTTTCGGGCGATTTGGACAAGGCGATAGCGGTATTTATTATGGCGAATGCTGCGGCGGCGTTAGGGCGGAAGGTTAGTATATTTTTCACGTTTTGGGGGTTGAATGTGTTGCGAAAACCGGAGGGGGCGAAGGTTCGCAAGGATTTCTTATCGCGAATTTTTGGTTGGATGACGCCGCGCGGAGCGGGCAAGTTATCGCTGTCGAAAATGAACATGTTTGGGGTTGGCGGTATGTTAATTCGTGGAATTATGCGTCGAAAAAATGTTGAAAGTTTGGAGGGGTTAATTAAATCAGCGCAAGAGCAGGGAGTTGAGTTTATTGCGTGTTCGATGAGTATGGACGTGATGGGAATAAAAATTGAAGAGTTAATTGAAGGCGTAAAACTAGGCGGCGCGGCGGCAATGTTAGCATTCGCCGAAGAATCAGATATGTCGTTATTTGTCTAAAAGAAATTAAAAAAACAAGTTAAAATAATCGTAACCGCTCACGAAAATTTAAGCGACAAGTTTTAAACTGTTCACACTTTAATTTGCGTTTACCTTTGCCTGCATAACTTTCGGACGGCAGGCTTTGATGCTTTTAAATCACTGATTTTTAAGTACGAGCAGTATAAGGCGTAGAGTATAGTTTTCTAAAATTAGAGATTTAGAGAAAAAGTTTTTTGTTATAAAAAATTGTCCCACTTGTCCCTCCAGTCCCATTTGTCCCGCAAAAATTGATAAAACGTAATTTAATAAAAAAATTTCCGTGAACGGTTACAAATAATTTTTTTCTAATCTGCGTAATCTGTGGATCGCTTTTAGAACGATCCACAGCCCGAAGGAGTGTAGCCGAGATGGTTGCGTTTTTTCAGATTTTTTGATTTTGGAATTGAAGTCGTGGGCGTTTGTTTATTAGAGTTTGGGATTTATTTTAATAGGGGGGTTAGATATTGTACGGCGCTGTTCATGTTGTCTAGTTTGGGGTAATCTTCTTCTGGGATTTGTATTTTAAAACGTTTGCGCAACTCTAGAACGATGTCAAGAAAATCCATGCTATCCATCTCAAATTGTTCACGGAAAGAAACATCGTCTTTTAACGATGTAAAATCTTCATCAGGTGAAATTTCAGAAAGAATATCTAATACAGCCTTACGAATTTCTGATTCGGTCATTTGATAATTTGGTTTGGGTTGGTTTATTGGTTTAGTTGTTTTAAACTATTTAAATTGCTTGTACTTGAATTTGCGTTTACTTCCGGCGTATTCAATGCGCCTTTCGCATTTTGTCAGAATAACAAGCAAATTCAAAATTGCCCGTTGCCCAAACAAAATAATTAAAGCATAATTTTAGCCTAATAACAATTTTCCACAAGCCCCGATCTTACGTCTCTTAAAAATCAACAGTTTTTTGTTACAAAAAATCGTCAGCCGGATCGCAGGCAGGATGCCTGCAATTCAGGATCGCAGGCATCCTGCCTGCAAAAAAAGGAATGCCAGCGTTAAAGGATCGCACTTGCCGCAGGATCGCGGGCGTCTCGCCTGCAAGCGGTTGTACTCAACCGCTAATGAGCGAGGTTTAATATCTCAAGGGTATCTCTAAAAAATTTATTTTTTTGTAAAAAGGTAGGCGGTGTTTCGCCGCTGTGTTTATTTTTTGGGCCGCAATACGCATAAAATTATTATTAAATCTTAATATTTCATAACGTATGAAATAAATTTATTTTAAACGTTGTGAAGTAATAAAATTTATTGGTATCATAAACTCTATTGCGGCGTT
>JAISLW010000049.1 GCA_031277105.1 Planctomycetaceae bacterium
AAGAAATTTTTTGATTTTGAATTTTTGTAACGAAAAATATCGTTTATCGTGTCGTTTGATTTATTCTTTTTGTTACGGAGAATAGCGACATTGATAATTTATGTAACGTTAATTTGTCCAAAACAGTTTAAAATTAGGAGGACGAAAAAATGAGAAAAACAAATTCAAATTTTGTTTTCAATTCAATTTCAACAAACGTAAAAGTTGAAATTAAGAATGTTAAATTAGACGGTGAAAATGTTAAAATAGGCAGGGGGGGGGGGGCTGCGTAATATTGATTATAACTCTAGTTGTTATAATCAATTATGTCCTTTCTTTATCAAAAAGCCTCTATCTTTTTTTGGTTTTACGCTTGTAGAACTTCTGGTGGTAATTGCGATTATCGGAATGTTAATCGCTCTGTTGTTACCGGCTGTTCAGGCGGCGCGCGAGGCTGCAAGACGAATGCAGTGTTCAAGCAAACTTAAACAAATCGCTCTTGCTATCCACAACTTTGAAAATAGTTTCGGAGTGATTGCTCCGCACGGCATTGGCGCCGGAAGCGAGGGAGCGGAGGTTCAACTTATTGATCTAAGTGGTAGCACAATCACGTCAAGCGCAAATAACAGATCGCGTACCGCTCAAGTTGCGATACTTCCATTTATTGAACAGCAAGCGCGTTATGACTTGTTTGTCAGTCACAATTGGACAGCAGGCTATTGGATAGCAAGTGAAGAAAATCTAGGCACAATTAGCGCCTATATTTGTCCATCAGACGTAACAGGAAATAATGCGCCGGGAAATGTTACTAGCGATGGTACTGGCCGTCACTTTACTCTCACCAATTATGTTGTATCGCAAGGCGATCACGTCCGTGCGCCTCGCGGCGCCGTAGGCTTCGCGAATGATACGGGATTTAAATCTCAAAGAAACCCATTTACAACTGTTAGCGGCAACGCCAAAATCGACAATGCAAGACCATTCAGCGCAATTACTGATGGTTTGAGTAATACGATTTTCATTAGTGAAAAAGCAATCGTATCAGACAGACTCAAAGGAAGGCTTGTCGGAAGTCTTACAAGAAATCTGGGAATCATAGATCGAATTGGGGGTACTGGCGGTTGGAACAATGCTTATGCCAGTGGTAATGTGGCTGCGGCAATGGCAACAGTAGAGGGAATATATTATAAAAACATTGCGGGTTATAGCGATTCTGCTACGGCGACGCCGGCTTTTATGTTACGTGAACCAAGTGCAGGATGGAAGTATTTCAACCATTTTGCTTATTGGTCTCCTTATGGAGTCGATTTCAATACAGTTCTACCGCCGAATTCTCCTTCAATCGCTTCGGCTTACGACATTGCGGTCGGTTTTTATCCGCCAAGCTCATTCCATCGCGGCGGCGTGAATATCGGAATGGGTGACGCTTCCGTCCGTTTCATCTCTGATACTATCAACGCTCAGACGAATGGTATCATGTGGACAGAAGGAGCAACAGACGGTATGAGTAATCCTTCAGCAAGCGGTACAAAATCATGGGCAGATCGTAATGCCGGTTTTATACCGCAAGGCGTTTCTCCGTATGGCGTGTGGGGTGCGCTGGGTTCCGCCAACGGTGAAGAAACTAAAGTAGATTAAAACACTTTGAGAAATCGTTAAAAATTAAGGCAAGTTCTAAAACTCATTTTTTCAGGTAGGCGGAGTTTCGCCACAGTGTTTAATTTTTTGAGCCGCGGTAGAGTTTATGACGCTAATAAATTTTAGTAACAGTTCACGAAATTTAAGTAAAAGATTTTAGGGAATAGGTGGTAGGGGGACAATTTTCGTAACGATAACTATTTGTCCCGCTAGGGACGCAATGTTGGTAGAAAAAATGATACAAATTTTTAGCGTCCCGTTAATGACGCAATGACGGTTAATGTTGTATTTACATGTTGTCTCTAGCGGGACAGATCGGACAAATATTTATTGTTACAATAAAAACTATCCCCTATTCACTAAACCCTAAAATCAAGCGCTTAAATTTCCGTGAACGGTTACAAATTTTATTACTTCACAACGTCTAAAATATATCTATTTTATGCGTTATGAATAATTAAAATTTTAATAATTATTTCACGCGTATTGCGATGTTTCGGCACAGTGTTTAATTTTTTTAGCCGCCTACCTGGACAAATGAATTTTTAGAGACGCCCAAATTTTTAGAAACGTTCTCTTTATATTTCAAGTGATTTTAATCGGTTTTTTTTGTATGATGGATTCTCTTTCATTTAGTGCGATGAGCAAAGCGTCTCTTGCTAGTTGGCTTCCGAGTATTGGCGATATTTGGTTATTTTTGATGGATTGGGCAACTTCCAATAATTCACTTGTGAAAACGCCTACTTCGTCTATTTCTGGTATTTTTGCTTTTTCTACTTTTCCGTCTTCAGTCAACACAGTCGGCGTTGCGCCGTCTAGTACCAAAGTTGCTTTTTCAAAATGTACTTCGTAACGAGCCATAAAAGGTCGTCCTTGTTGTTTTATAGCGCCGCTTGTTGCGGTAACAACAACGTCGCTATTTTTGTATATGAATTGTGTGTTAAAATATTCCGGCACGTCGCCTCTTGACCTTCCCACGCTCTGCACCACATCCGGTAACCCAAACAATAATCTTATGAAATGCGCATCATGAATATGTAAATCCAAAAGCGGACCGCCAATCGTTTTCATATCATAAAAATTCTTTAACCACGCCGGATCCGAAATTACGCGATCAAAATTGCCGCCCAATAAACGCCCGAAACAACCATCCTTCGCTATATCATAAACAAATCTATACGCCGGAAAA
Organism: Planctomycetaceae bacterium; assembly: GCA_031277105.1. Taxonomy (GTDB): domain Bacteria; phylum Planctomycetota; class Planctomycetia; order Pirellulales; family Thermoguttaceae; genus WRKP01. The sequence goes on from JAISLW010000049.1 coordinate 2,807, forward strand.
AACGGCAAAACTTGAGCGACCATAAATAATTTGCCGTTCTGTTTTGCGGCGTTGACCATTTTATCAGCGTCCTCTATTGTTAGCGCTATCGGCTTCTCGCAAACTACATGCTTGCCGGCGTTCAATGCGCCAACAGCCGCCTCCGCATGAGCGCCAGGCGGAAGACAAATATCAACAACATCAACAGAAGCATCCGCAAAAAAATCAGCAGAACTCGCATAAGTTGCAACTCCGCTCAAATCAACCTGCGTACCTTGCGGTCCAAAATTACCCTTAATCGCCCGCCAATCTCCACGCCGCCGCTCCTCGCTAACTTCGCATATAGCGACTACTTTAACGTCTTTGATTTGTTGATACGATAAATAATGCATCATACCCATAAAACCAAGACCATGTATCCCAACTCGCACCATCTTAAATTCCTCCAATTAAATAAATCGTCCAAATTAAATTTAAATTTTTCATAACAAAAATTATCCCAAACATTATTTGTAAACGCTCGCAAATATCAATTTACCAAATTACAACGCCGGTGATTTTGTGAAACATCAATGACAAAATGGACAATTTTTGTTACAAAAAAACTATCATCGTTTCCGCTAAACAAATCGTCGCGAACACGCCAAAAAACAAAACGAACAAGGATTGTCCCAAAGTTATTTTCTATGTCAAGTAGGAATAATTAGAAATGATAATGTCAATAGAATAGTTTTGTAACCGTTCACGGAAATTTGTTTATTAAATTACGTTTTAATAATTTTTGAGGGGCAAGTGGGACATGAGAGACAAGTGAGACAATTTTTTTATAACAAAAAATTGAGATGGAAAGGAACACAGCCGTCTCGGATGCAATACGCCAACGGCAACCGATAAAACGGTTGAGATTATACAGCTAGTACTTGAATTTCATAGATTTAAAAGCGTCAAAGCCTGCCGTCCGAAAACTAGGCAGGCGAAGGTAAATCGCAAATTAAAGTACGAACAGTTTAAAAACTCCATCACTAGCGGTTGAGTACAATCGCATGCAGGCGAAACGCCCGCGATCCGTCTGACGATTTTTTGTAACAAAAATTCTGATACGCAATTTGTCAACCAAACTCTACAAAATTGACAACAAACAAAAGGGGGGTTGAAAAATATAGAAACTGAATTTATATTATTCCGCTTTAGTATTAGCCCTTTTGTAAAAAGGTAAACGATGTTTCGCCGAAACGCCGCCTACCTGAACAAATGAATTTTTTAGAGATACCCAAATTTATTTTTATTAACCACAGAGAACACAGAGAAATTTTTTTTTTGAAATCGAAATATTATTTAGTACTCGAATTTCAGCAAATTTAAAATCTGTAGCCGATAGTTAGCCAGGCAAATATAAACTCATGCTCAAGTGTGAACAATTTAAGAACAGTTTAAAATTTTATTAAGATGAAAAGTTTTTTATTTGAATTTAATTGTATAGTTTTTTTTATGGCAATAATTTTTGTCGATATTACGTCAATAAATCTATTGGCGGATCAGACGAATAATTTGCCGTCAAATATGAACGTAAATATTAACAACGAACTCGTTCCGCTTGAAATTCCTTTGTTGTTACAATCCGACTCGCCGAAATTGCCGGAACTTTCAGAACCGCCCGATTCTCTTGCAACAAAACGCATCACAGTCAAAAAACCAACAAACAATAATTATCTTGACCCGTCTATTGACGCCAATGAAATCTCCACTGATGAAATTTCATCCGACAAAATTTCATCAGATGAAATTATCTCCGGCGAAACGCAACTTGGAAACGAATTAAGAAAAATTCTTGCCCGAAAACCTGAAATCACAACAGAAAAATTACATAACCCAAAACCAAAACAAACGCCCAACAATCAAACGCAAAATTATCGTAACAATAATTCCGAACCCCAAAATACAAACGCAACAATCGTTCTCGCCCAATCTAATTTAGACCCGCTTGCAAACCGCCCCGACCCGCCGCAAGGACGCTCGCCAGATTTGACCGCAATACCGCAAGAATTACTCAACGACCCGAAAGTTACAAATACAAACCAAACACAACAACAAAACAACTCAAACAACTCAAACAACACAAACCATAACCGTTTGCCCGAAACGCCGGACGAACAAATAAACGTCGCAAAAAATCACCACGCAACAACGCCAACATTCAACAATAACGACCTGACGCCGGCAGTAAACGGATGGCTGCTTATTGCGACGATTGTTTCTGTTGCGGCGCTGGTTTATGTCGCGGTAATCGCGGTTGATTATCACCAACGCTGGATGCAAACCTTAACCGCACAAAACGATAGATACTTCACAACAGGCGATTTAAATTACAACAACAGATTAAACGACCAATTCGACGCCGCCGAAAAAAATCACTTCGGCTCAGATTTTTTTAAACTGTTCTTACTTTAGGGCGTCTCTAAAAATTCATTTGTCAGGTAGGCGGCTAAAAAATCAAACACCGTGCCGAAACGCCGCATTACGGTTTACGATATTAATAAATTTTAATATTTCGCACGTCTAAAATAAACATATTTTAGGCTTTATGAATTATTAATATTTAATGGTAACATAAACTCCATTGCGACGTTTCGGCGAAACGTCGCAATACGTATAAAACGATTATTAAATTTTAGTAATTCATAACGTATAAAATAGATACATTTTAAACATCGTGAAGTAACAAAATTTATTAGCATCGTAAACTCTATTGCGGCGTTTCGGC
>JAISLW010000050.1 GCA_031277105.1 Planctomycetaceae bacterium
TTGTGTGTTTTTTGTTGTGATTTTAATAAGTCTAGTAAATTTAATTTTAAGTTATGAAAAAATTTTTATTTATAATTTGTGTTTTGATAATTGTTGTAACTTTGGCTGTGTGTTTTTTGATTGTTCCTGTGTATCATCAAAAGATCATTGGCTATTGCCATGTTTATAATTCATTTACCAATGAACATGCAAAAATGGATGGCGGCATAATTGATTTAACCCCTGAGAACAGATTTGATCCGGTTTATTTAAGAGTTGTGTTTAAGGATAAACCATTTAAACGCACTTTTAAACTGTTCACACTTTAATTTGCGATTTACCGTTGGGAATTTCTAACCTGTTCTTACTTTAATTGCAATTTACATTCGTCTGTCTAGTTTTCGGGCGGTAGGTTTTTACGTTTTTATGCTTTTGCTTTTTACATTGATGAATTTAATTTCAATTGCGGGCGGTATAATTTATTTTCGGTGGAATTTTTCGTAGAATCTTATATATTGTTCGGCGCTTCTTCGCCATGACCAATCTTGTCGCATGGCGTTGTGAATTATTTTTTGCCAAATTTCTTTTTTGTTCCAGAAAGTATTTAACGTTCTCCAAATAGTCGTGTTAAGATCGTTCATGTTGTCATCAATCATTGCAAATCCTGTTGCTGTGCCGTTTTCCACCGTTTCGTCATTCGCATCAACAACAGTATCCGCAAGCCCCCCAGTATAACGCACAATCGGAATCGTTCCATAAATTTGACTGTACATCTGATTCAAACCACACGGCTCATAACGACTCGGCATAAGAAAAATATCAGCGCCCGCCTCTATCAAATGAGACCATTCATCCGAAAACTCAATTTTCACCGCTACATTACTCGGATACCTTTCCGCCAACGCAACCAAACGCCCCTCCAACGCCGGATCACCCATCCCCAACATACAAAATTGCACATTATGCTTCTCAACCCAAAGCGGAATCACATCCGCAATAAGATCAATACCCTTCTGATACGCCAAACGACCAACCAATCCAACCAACGGCGACTCTACACGAACCCCCAAACCTAAACGCTCTTGAATATCCTTTTTACACTTCGGCTTGTTTTCAACTACCGAATTACGATCATATTGCGCAACAATAAATTTGTCCGTCGCAGGATTCCATTGACGCGTGTTTACGCCATTTAAAATACCCCGCAACATCGGACTGCGATATTGCAAAACCGATTCCATTCCACAACCGAACTCTTGCGATTGGATTTCAATTGCATAACGCGGACTGACCGTCGTAATTCCATCCGCAAACATAACGCCAGTTTTCATCAAATTAAGTTTGCCGTAAAATTCCATTTCGTCAAACGTAAAATGCTCCCAACCAATACCCGTAAGCGGCATGTCCCAATGCCAAAAAATACCCTGATACGCAAGATTATGAATAGAATGAATTGTAGAAATTTTTTCATAACGCTGCCGCTCGCGATAAAGTATAGATAAATAAGCCGGAATCAGACCGGTCTGCCAATCGTTTGTATGCAAAATATCTACGTCCAGTTTAAGCGCCGCAATCGATTCCATTACCGCACGGCAAAAAAACACAAACCGCTCGCAATTGTCCTTGTAGTCCTCGCCGTGTTCGGAATAAATACCGTTTCGGTCAAAGTATCTATCTTGTTTGACAAAATAGATAGGTATATTGTTATCGGTGATTTTGCCTTTTAACAACGTCGCTTCAATCCGCTCGCCGCCAACAGGAACCGTGAATTTTATACCCGTATCTTCAATCGACTCGCCGCAATTTCGCGTACACTTATAATACGGCGTAATTATAGTTACATTATGCCGCAAATCGCCCAACGCAACCGGAAGCGAAGCGCTAACATCCGCTAAACCGCCCGTCTTCGCAAAAGGCGCTACTTCGCTACTTATAAATAATATGTTCATAATATTCAACGTAAAAAAATTATCGTTACAAAAAATCAAAACTAGACAATACCGCCGTAACATTAAACTACTCGCATTAGAATTTTAGTCTAAAAAATTACCTTCGTCTAATCTTTCCGGCACGTATTTTTCCGTTACAAAACTTATGTCCCTGTTCGTCAACGCCTCTACTTCCAACTTAAAACCGTTTTCCAGCATCGTAGCAATTTCTTTTTGCCATGCTTTTTTCTTTTTGAACCATGGATATTCCGCAATTTGTTTTGCTCTTTTTTTATCTTGTTCGTTCAAAGTGATTTTTACGCTGTCGGACAATTTACATTTTGCAAAATCGACGCTTCTTAATCCGATATATTTTGCTTCGGGGATAGCCATTCGTTGCGATTCAAATGCGAGGTTTATTGAGCCTTGTTTTATTACGCTGTAAATATAGTAGCCCCACGGGTCATTATCCAAAAGACAAAAAATTGGCAAATTTAATTCGTGATGCATTCTGTAAAGCAAACGTCGTACTCCGCGCGGCGGCTGACCGGCGCCGTGAGTTAAAATACAATGATGTTTTTTCCAAAATTTATCTTCGTTGAAGCGTTGCCAAACTGTATCTTTTTCGACGTGCAGGATAAATTTCGCGTTACATTTTTTGAATTGTATTACGTCCGGCTCAACTATTGACGGCACGCCGTAACCGCCGCTGCCCATCCGCGAACAATCAATCTCATCGCCGCTATCAATAATCTGAATCTCGCCAACCATATCGCCGCGCTTCTGCGCATAAAGATGCAACTCCTCACGCAACGAATTCAACAACACTTCGCAATCCTCAATTATCGGATCACAATCAGCCTGTTCGTCAAACGTCTCTTCTTTCACGCCTGGAATCGTATGTTTAAGCAAGTAAAAAAGACCTCGAATACTTGTCGTTTTACCTTGATCGATGAGTTGTTTTACGCCGCTGGTAACAAGCATCGTTTGCATAAAACTTTTTGCCTGACTAAGATTAAAAAGCTGCCGCTGGGAAGTACGGCGACCCATTTCAATTATACGTTTACGCTCGTTGAAACTTATATTCGACAACGCCCTAATAGGAATATCTATTGCCGGAGTATGCTTCTTATTCGCCTGCTTCACCACCAAATCCGCTAACCCAGTAAGATTAGAAAGCGTCTGTATATCGGTTTTAGTAAGTTTATTGTCTGATGTCTTGGACATATTTTTTATTGTTAAGTTATCAAGATATTTTCATAATGAATTATCAATTTCGGATATAATATCGACGATTTATTTTTTGTACGAAAATATTCGATCAATACGCAAGTATCTACGAGTATATTGGACGGCATCGATCAATCTCCTTTTTTGCATTTTGTATTAGTTGAATGTCGTTTTCGTTAATTACGGCTCCTTTCATTAGGAATTCGTAATATTCTTGTTTTGACATTTTAAACTAGTCTTACTTGAATTTGTGTTTACCTTCGCCTGCCTAGCTATCGGGCGGCAGGCTTTGACGCTTGGGTATCTCTAAAAATTCATTTTTTTGTAAAAAGGTAGGCGATGTTTCGCCCCTGTGTTTATTTTTTGGGTCGCAATGGAGTTTATGATACCAATAAATTTTAATAATTCATAAAGCCTAAAATATGTTTATTTTAGACGTGCGAAATATTAAAATCTATTAATATCGTAAACCGTAATGCGGCCCAAAATTAAACACGGGGCGAAACGCCGCCTACCTGGACAAATGAATTTTTAGAGACGCCCGCTTTTTAATCGCTGAAATTCAAGTACTAGCAATAGCGTCCCGTTAAAGACGCAATGACGGTTAATGTTGGGCATCTCTAAAACTCTACGATTCTAAAATCTCGTGAACGGTTACAAAAGTTTTTTGTTATAAAAAATTGCCCCTTATGTCCCACATGTTCCGCCAAAATTGCCAATACGTAATTTGCTAAAAATTTCCGTGAACGGTTACCAAAAAATATTATGCGAAGTATAAAAATTAATAACTTAAACGTCAAGACGTATTTTAAATTGTTCACACGTAAATTTAATGAATATCTCTAAAAATTCATTTTTTGGCGAAACGATCAATCATTTGATGTTTCTCTAAAATTTTAATGCGATCTTTAGCAAACCTAATTTCTACCTAATTTTTCTGAACAAAACAACCTCATTAAAAAATTAGGTAATGAGGTTTGATTTTGGGGGGCTTTTATTGCTACTGGTTGTTTTGTTAGGAAAGATTAGGTAAAAATGAGGTTTGTTAAAATTTAAATTAAATCAATAATGAATTTTTAGAGATACTCGATAGACGTTCTTTAATAATCAGAAGAATGTTGATCGGGCTTGTTCTTTAATTTCTTTTGATGCGGTGAATGGTATTCGTGTTGTATATCCTGCTTTGGCGGCAACGATCATTTTTGTTGGCCATGCAAAAATATCTTGATTCCATCGCATAACAGTATCGTTATAAACTTCGCGGGCTGCTGTGATTTCTTTTTGTAAATAATTATTTTGTTGCATTGCGTCGGCGATGGCGGCGTGTGCTTGCAAGTTAGGATATTGTTCAACTGATATTTTTAAACCGTTTGCAATAGATTCTAATTTTCCTGCGATTTCCGAGCGGTTATTTTCGTTTATTTTTGTTCCGCTTCGCAGCGCCGCTACGTTTTTCATTACGTCTTTATCTAAGTCTATTGCTTTCGCTACGAGTCCTGCGGCATTTTGTAGGATCATCACGCGTTGTTCAAGATAATTGTCTATTTGTGAAGCGTCGTGTTGAATTTTTTGTTGTAATTGACGCAAATAATTTTGTGCGCCAATTTTCATAAACAAAAATATCAGTCCCGGAAATATGCCGAGAACCCAAAGCGCTATCTCAAAAATCAACGAGCCGATACCGACTTGCACCGGCAATTGCCGCTCAATAACGTTGACGTCCCTTCCCGCAACATTGGTAACGGGATTCATTTCATCTAATTCGTTAGGCATTTTTTTAAGTAGGTTAAAGTTAAAAATTGAAGGTTAAAGTAAAGGGTATCTCTAAAAATTCATTTTTTTGCAAAAAGGTAGGCGGTGTTTCGCCGAAACGCCGCAATACGCATAAAATTATTATTAAATCTTAATATTTCATAACGTATGAAATAAATTTATTTTAGGCATTGTGAAATATTAACATTTATTAGCGACATAAACTCTACTGCGGCGTTTCGGCGAAACGCCGCCTACCTGGACAAATGAATTTTTAGAGATACCCTAAAGTTAAAAGTAAGGCTAAAATTAAAGGTTAAAGTTGTATGTTATTAAAATTGGTTTATATTAGTCCCATCTGGGCGAAATACGATTACGATTATCGTTACAAAAAATAATTATGTCAGTTGAATAGTTACGCAATTTTTTTAAAAATTGTTTTCTGATATGGTTGTGTTTGTTATTTTTTTTATTGGTATATATTCTATCCAATTTACTGGAATTTGGTAAGTGTTTGTGTTTCCGTTTCCGTTTGTAAAGGTTACGGGGACGTAATCGGTTCTTTCAATTGTTTTGTATCCGTATGCTGTAACTTGTATATTGTCGTGTTTATTTTCGGCGGTTTGTAATTTTGTTTTTATGATTGTTTCGGTTGTTGAATCTTCGGGTTTAAAATTTTCTGTTGTAATTTTGTTGATTGCGTATTCGTGTGCGAAGCAGCTGAAGTGCGATTTATAAACGTCTTTATAAATGAACTCGTGCGGTTTATATTGTTGATACAATGGTATTGCTAACAAAGGCGCGAAAGCAAAATAGACGGCGCGAAAATATTCGTTGTTATAGCGATTAAAATTTTCTCTGATTTCGTCGATGTTGTAGTGAATATAATTTTCAGGATTGCCGGTAATATCTCTTGCTTGCAAGTGTTCAGGTTTATCAGTAGTTTTACTTGGCGACAAGTGTTCCGGTTCAATCATGTTTATCATTTTAATTTTAGTAAATTCAAAATCATCGCCCCACGAATACGTCGTATCTTTGAGTAATTTGATAATTTCGCGTTGTGCGATTGGCGTGAACAGTAAGCGAAATTCAATTTCATTGTTTCTATTGTTTGCGTTAAATAAGGCGTCGAAATCGTTGCCCATTGACGTAAAATTTTCTCCTCGTGCGACTGCTTTTTGCATTTGTGCGTTTAGATTTTTTATGCCTTTATTTATTTTTCGTTGTAATTGTTTTTCTGACAATTCTTCAGCGTCGGTAGCGTTGCGGGAAAAAGACAAATTCGGCGCCGCTTCGTTTCCGTAAATTAAATAACTGTCATGCCAATATTGCGGGCATGGTTTTATAACTTCGGCGTATAAAGTATGCGAGCAATTTTTCGTCCGCAATTTACCGTCCGAGTTGCGGCTGGTCTCCGTCCAATGAACCGTCAAAGAGCCTTGATAGGTTTTACTACCGAGATAATGATTTAACGTCGTAAAAAAGCAAAACGGATTCCCGTTAATCTCGCCGCTTTGCGTAAACAAAGTAGAAATGTTTTGGTCGCTGTTATCCCATAATCCGTATTTATTTTGCAGACAATCGAAACGTCTAACGTCAAAATAATCGTCAAATTTTATGAGCGGATAAGTTTTTTCCATCAGACGGCTTGATATATGCCGTTTAAATAGAGAGTTCAACTTCGACATTTGCGACCATGCGAGATCAATTAACAGTTGCAACTGTTTTTGTAATTCGGCGACATTGGTCTTTAATTCCTTGATCTTTGGAGCAATCAGTTTGACGATAAAAAAAATTGACAAACAAAAAAACGCTACCACCCAAAAGATAACCGCAATTGAAATATTTTGTACAAATCGAAAATCCCAATTTTTTCTGACAATAGTATCATTTGCGGCGCCGTTTAAAATTGCAATTGCCGCTATACCGCAACATACGCAAAACACTATCAAAAATATCATACAATGTTGTTGAATATATGCGTCTCGTAAAGATTTCTTTTTCTCGTCAAGTTCAAATTTTAGCGAGTTAATTTGGACGACGGTTTTTCGGTTTTCGTTTTCGTTTACTTCGCTTTCCTTGACCAAGTTTTCAAAATATTCGGCGACGTTTTTTTGGTGTAGTTCTTTGTAAATATTTTTATATTCGTCAAGCGGTTGAAATTCAGAATTATGATTTTCAAGTTGCCGGATAATTTCATTTCGTGATTGCGTTAAATTCATCCTAGTCAAATCCTATAAAATAAATATTCATTGAACATAATTACCTAATGTAACCTTCTAAAAACCACAAATTTATTTTTATTAACCCTGAGAACACAGAGGAGATTTTTAATTGGAGTCAAAGCGTTATTTAATATTGGGCATCTCTAAAAATTCATTTGTCCAGGTAGGCGGCGTTTCGCCGAAACGCCGCATTAGAGTTTATGATACCAATAAATTTTATTACTTTACAACGTCTAAAATGTGTTTATTTTACACGTTACGAAGTATTAAAATTTAATAATTGTTTTACACGTATTGCGGCCCAAAAAATAAACGCAGTGGCGAAACACCGCCTACCTTTTTGCAAAAAAATGAATTTTTAGAGATACCCTATTATAAACTGTTCACACTTGAGTTTGCGTTTACCTTCGCCTGCCTTGCCTTCGGGCGGCAGGCTTTGACGCTTTTAAATCGCTGATTTTCAAGTACGAACAGTATAATTGACTTTTTGATTTAAAATATTTTTTATACGTATAGCGATTGAAATTTAGCGATGTAAAAGCGTGAAAGCCTGCCGTCCGATAGCTAGGTAAACTCCAATTCAAACGCAAACAGTTTAAAATTTTCTTCTCTGTGAACTCTGTGTTCTCGGCGCTTAAATAAAAAAATGTTTTTTAGACGTTACCTATAGTTTACCTTTATCAAGGCTGTTTTTCTGATATTTTGGTAAAAACGATTTATCAATTCCGGCTTCTTGTTTAGGTTTTTCTTTTTGTACTTCTTTGACAATATCAAGCGCTTTTACAAATGATTCCTCTAAATATGTGCCTTTTGCCAAATGTAATCCGGCATTAAAAATTTTTTCGGATTCAGCCGCGCTTGCTTTATATTTTTCGTTCAATTCTCTTACTCGTTCCGTATCTAAATTTCCGCTAGAATGCGTATGCTCGTTTAACACGACGTAACCTAGAGACAATCTCGCATCAAGTAATGGCTCGGCTTTACTATCAGGAAAACTAGAAATAAATTCCTCCAATAATAATTTCTTTTTAATTGTTTTTTCAGAATTATCTTTTAACGTATCCAATAAGAAAATCATCTTTCGATAAGCGTTTGAGACGTCATGGAAATTTTGCGCATAAACGTCGATGTACTGTTTCCACATTTCAGCCGCCGCATTGATACCGTTCCTTTTGAAAGCAATGTTTACCTTAAGCTCGTAGGCTTCTGAAACGATTATATCCCTATGCCTAATAACAAGACGCGATTTTTTGTAGTCGTCTAAAATTGTATTGACATATTTTTCAGCCTCGTCGTTATCATTCATCTTAAAATATATTTGTGCTAGTAAAAGCAAAGTATAATATTTTAATTGTTGATTTATATCTTTCTTTAAAAATATGTCGTTGCATTCTTTTATAAGTTTTTGATAAGAAGATTGAGCGTCGGGAGATTGGCTATCAATTCCGTGCAAACGCTCATTAATACTACCAATTAGCGTCTCGCCCTCTTTATCTTGGGCTTTATACTCGTCAAGTTTCTTTTTGAAAAAAGCGAACTGCTCATCGTCAATAAGATCAGATTCCTTCCAGCGTTCAGTAGAAGTAAGTAATAACATTGTAGATTTTGATTCTGGATAAGTTTGCATCATTTCACGTGTTTTTTGAAGAATAGCGTTGTAATCTCGTTGACGTGTTTTTTGAGGAAAAATTAAATTCTTATTTATCTCTTCAAATTTTTTTTCTGATTCAATGTCTGATGCAAGTTTATTACGAGATAAATTGACTAGACTATTTTGATTTGATTTTAATGAAAATTTATTTGCCAATTCATCAGAAATACAGAAACATGTCAACCCATAAAAAAACAACGCTGTTACAAAAAGAATTACATATTTACTCATAAAAAATTATCTCCAACGTATTCAGATATAAAAACCGTAACTATTCAACAACCGTAAATTATTTATCATTATTTTTAACGATACGTATATATTATATTAAAGCCCACGGGGGGAATCGAACCCTCAACCTCAGCATTACGAATGCTGCGCTCTGCCAGTTGAGCTACGCGGGCGTGTTTTGGACAATTTCGAGTTACAAATTGTAAATTGCAAATTGAATTATCTATCTCTGAAAGTAATTCGTCCGCGTGACATATCATACGGACTAACTTCTACCGTAACACGGTCGCCTGGCACGACACGTATTTTGAACTTCCGCATTTTTCCTGCAAGCCGGCACAAAATAACATGTTCCATATCGTCCAATTTGACGCGAAAAGCGCCGCGCACTTCTTCCACAACTACGCCGGTTAATTCAATCGCTTCTTCTTTAGCCTTTTGATCTTTATCCACCATATCAAGAACTCTACTATATATCTATATAACTACACAACACAAAAAAATTACAACAGGGCGTCTCTAAAAATTCATTTGTCCAGGTAGGCGGCTAAAAAAATCAAACACCGTGCCGAAACGCCGCAATAGAGTTTACGATGCTAATAAATTTTGTTACTTCACGATGTTTAAAATATATCTATTTTATACGTTATGAATTACTAAAATTTAATAATCGTTTTATACGTATTGCGAC
>JAISLW010000063.1 GCA_031277105.1 Planctomycetaceae bacterium
TGTTTTGGGTGTTTTACCCCTATTATTTTTTTAAAGATAATTTTTTTTAAAATTTTAATAGTTTATTTTAGTGTAATTGTGGTTTTTACCTTTAACCAGATACCCCCCCCCCCCCCCCCCCCTTGCCTAAATTAACACCCAAATTAACATTGGCTGTAACGTCAATATTCAAATTGACTTCGGCGTTGAGTTCTGACAAATAATTTGTCTTTTGCATGTTATTCTCCTTTACTGTAAAGGGTTAAACAAACGATAAAAAAAATTAATCGCAACCAAATCTAATTCGCAAAAAACATTTTTGCATAAGTTAAAAATTAAATTCGCCGCAATTAAACCAAACATATTTTTCGTTACAAAAAAACAAGAGCAAAAAATTCGATCCACAGATTAAAAAGATTATTTAAAAAATCTTTCTAATCTGCTTAATCTGTGGACAAAAAATTTGTTCTCTTTTGATCTCAATTTTTGTAACACGAAGGCGGTAGTATAAATCATTCCGCAAAATAACACAATACCAGTTTGGAAATATTATCAGAAATTTTTTAATTAAAAAAAAAGAATGCGCAGATTGTACAGATTATTCTCAATTTTTTGTTACAAAAAATTGTCCCAGTTGTCTCTCAAAAAAATTGCCAATACGTATTTTGTTAAACGGATTATTTGTGAACGGTTATCATGAGACTCTATTTCCTAAAATTTTGATAATGGTTACAATAGGTCGTCTCTAAAAATTAATTTGTCCAGATAGGCGGCTAAAAAAATCAGACACCGTGACGAAACGCCGCAGTAGAGTTTATGGCGCTAATAAATGTTAATATTTCACAATGTCTAAAATAAATCTATTTTGTACGTTATGAATTATCAAAATTTAATAATTGTTTTACGCGTATTGCGGACAAAAAATAAACACAGCGGCGAAACGCCGCCTACCTTTTTGAAAAAAATGAATTTTTAGAGACGTCCTAAAATTTATTGCCGTCATAAACTTCACTGTGTCGTTTTGGCGTGGCATTCGATTTTTAATGTCAAAATTATTGTGTGCGGATATGAGATTATTAGATATTTTTTGTAACAAAATATTTTTTTGTTTATTATTTTTTGTTCAAGTTTTGTTATTGGTTTTGTTGTCTTATCAGACTTCTTATAATCGGACGGAGGTTGGTCATCTTGGGGCGGCGGTATATTTTTACAAGGCGTTTCGTTTTGACGTTTTTCATGTTAATCCGCCGTTGACGCGATATATTGTGGGTTTGCCTGTTATTCTGACTAATCCCAAATACGACTGGAAGTCTTATTCTCCGCGACCTCAAGACCGTAGCGAGTGGCGGCTTGGCAACACGTTTATTACTATTAATTCGCCGGAGAAAATACATTGGTGTATTTTTTTATCTCGTTGTTGTCTTATTCCGTTTATTTTGGTTGGCAGTTGGTTTGGATATAAATTTGCGACGGAAGTTTATGGTTGCGGCGCCGGAATAATTTTTTTAATACTTTGGGTATTTTCACCGCTTGTTCTTGGTTGGGGCGCTACAATTTGTCCTGATGTTTGTGCGGCGTCGCTTGGGATAGTTGGGGTTTATATGTTTTGGCATTGGTTAAAGAATCCATTATGGACAAAAACAATCGTTAGCGGCGTTTGTCTTGGTTTGTTGCCGCTTGCAAAAATTACGTGGATAGTAGCGTTTCCGTTGTGGTTATTTATTTGGATAATTTGGGTATTGCCTTATTTTATTTCCCGCAATAAAACGGAAGATAAAATAATTATTCCGCCGTTGCGACAGCTTGTTACGATTTTTTTAATTGGACTTTACACGTTGAACATGGGATATTTTTTTGACGGTACGTTTCGTTTGTTGGGAGATTATAAATTCATTTCGCATACGTTAACAGGAGCGGAGTTACGGGACGGTAATTCAGCGTCGCCGCAACTTGGCAATCGTTTTGAGAAATCTTTGATCGGTTATATTCCTGTTCCGTTGCCGTCTGAATTTGTGCAAGGAATTGACACGCAAAAACTCGATTTTGAGCGTGGTATTGAGTCGTATTTATGCGGTCAATATTCGCAACATGGTTGGTTTTCTTATTATGTTTATGTAATTCTGCTCAAGGAGCCGTTTGGCGTTTTGTGTTTGATTTTTCTTGTGTTGGTTGCGACGTGTTTTTTTAGACGATACAACACGGATTGGCGTACGGAGACGATTATAATTTTGCCGGCGATAGCGCTTTTTATTTTTATTAGTAGTCAGACGGGTTTTTCGTTGCATCCGCGTTATATTATTTTGGTATTGCCGTTTATTTATATTTGGATTAGTAAACTTGGGAGGGCTTTTTTGGATAAACGTTATTTTATTTCAACGATTACGGTATGTTTATTATTTTGGGTTGCGTCGAGTAGTCTTTATTATTTTCCTTATTCAATGGCGTATTTCAACGAATTGACGGGCGGCGCAAAAAATGCTCCGAAACTTCTGCTCGGCAGTAATATTGATTGGGGACAAAATGCGTATTTCATTAAAAGGTGGTATGACAAGCATCCTGAAATCAGACCAATTAAAATTGCATATTTAAATTCAGAGTCGCTTGACCGTCTCGGAATTAAAGACAACAAATTGCCGCCGGACAAACCTGAATCCGGCTGGTTTATTATCGGCGTAAATGAAATTTATAACAACAACTCAAAACAATACGAATACTTCAAACGTCTCGAACCCGTTGATATTATAGGAAACTCAATTTACATTTATCACATCACGCCAGAAGACGAAAAACGAATAAAAAAAGAAATGAGATTAACTGAATTAAACGAAAAAGAAAAAGAAAAAGAAAAAGAATTGTAAACTGATCGATAGAAACGCAAGCGTTTCGGCTACAATTTGTCTGAACTATGATTTGTGTGATTAGTGTGATTAGTATAAAATCACACAAATCATAAAAATCAAAATTCAGACAACATTGTCCCTCTTGTCCCAAAAAAATCTTTCTAATCTGCGTAATCTGTGGATCGCTTTTAAAGCGATTCACAGACCAACGGATCGCAGGCGTCTCGCCTGCATTTTGCCGCAATGCAAACCAAAAGGCTGCTGAAATATAACCTCGCTCAACGGCGGTTGATGACAACCGCATGCAGGCGAGACGCCCGCGATCCTGTAATGCAGGCGAGACGCCCGCGATCCTTCTGACAATTTTTTGTTACAAAAAACTATTCTCTAAATTTCTAAAAAATTACTCCCTATCACCTACTCCCTAACCCTTAAAATCTAGCGTTGAAATTTCCGTGAACTGTTACGATTTTTTTTAGCCGCCTACATGAGCAAATAAATTTTGGGAACTTCTAAAAACTCATTTTTTTGCAAAAAGGTAGGCGATGTTTCGCCACTGTGTTTATTTTTTGGGTCGCAATGGAGTTTATGCTACCAATAAATTTCAATAATTTATAAAGCTTACAATATGTTTATTTTAGACGTGCGAAATATTAAAATTTATTGATGTTGTAAACCATAATGCGGCGTTTCGGCGAAACGCCGCCTACCTGAACAAATGAATTTTTAGAACTTGCCTTTTTAGAATTTATAGCGGACGTTTCTGGCGTTTATACTGCTCGTACTTGAAATTCAGCGATTTAAAAGCGTCAAAGCCTGCCGTCCGAAAGCTAGGCAGGCGAAGGTAAACGCAAACTCAAGTACGAATAGTTTAATTATTCTGAAAAATTCCTATTGTGTGATTTTCTGATTTTGTGTACAATTCCGCAACGCTTGCGCAGATCATATTTGAATTTTAACAAAATATATACCGCTCATACTTGAATTTTAGCAACTTAATAACCGTTCACGGAAATTTTTTTAGCAAATTACATAATTGGCGATTTGTAATTATTCAGTACACATTTATTTTTTTGATCGCAATTGATTTATATTAGCCGCATCGGAACGACAAGCATTAGCGTAGAGCAACGCCCTACCAGTGTTTTACGTAACGATTATCAAAAACATAAGCCCCGTAAGAAATCAATCGTTATCACGCTTGATGGAACGCTTGACGGATATCGCCCTTACAGGGCTAATATTTTTTTGCTTCACGTCGTATGGCGCTGCCCTACGCTAATGCTATTGCCCCTATGGGGCGAAATACAATTATACTGATCGTACTTGAAATTCAGCGCCTTTAAAAACATAAAAGACTGCCGCCCAATAATAGCCAGGCAGAGGTAATCACAAATTCAAGTACGAACAGTTTAAAACTATGGAGGGTTTTGTGGATAAATATTTTTATAGCATGGATCAAAATGACTCAAAAGAAAATAATTACCGACTCGGTAATTTTTGCAATACAGATCGAAACAGATTTTACAATTTCGCCACACATTACGGCAATGAAAATTGCAAGAATACAAATAACGCAAATTGCCCGCCAAATTTAACTCCGTCTTTAACTCCGTCTTTAACTCCGTCCGCTTATCCTGACAATAATTCTCCATCGCAAACAACGCCTCAACCAACTATCTCGCCTTCCGAATTACGCCGCGCAATTTCATCGACGCAACAATTTTTTTTCAATCATCAACATCCCGACGGTTACTGGGTCGCCGAACTTGAAGGCGACGCATTGTTACAAAGCGAAACGATTTTGCTTCTTGCTTTTCTTGGCGAAGAGAATACGGAACTTGCCCGTCAATGCGCAGTTCACTTGCTCGACACACAACTTCCCGACGGCGGCTGGGGCATGTACGCAGGCGCTAAATCAGACGTGAACAATACAGTCAAAGCATATTTCGCCCTTAAAATTACAGGACATTCCGCCGGCGCCGATTACATGCAAAAAGCAAGAGTAAGAGCGCTCGAATTAGGCGGCGTCGATGCGGTAAATAGTTTTACGCGATTTTATTTTGCTATACTCGGTCAAATACCTCACAGCGTTTGCCCCGCCGTGCCGCCGCAAATGATGCTCTTGCCAAAATGGTTTCCCATCAACATCTACTCAATGAGCGCATGGTCGCGAACAATTTTTGTACCTCTGTCAATCGTCTCCGCCTTAACGCCCGTGCGAAAAATTCCAGCCGAATACGACGTCAAAGAAATATTCATCAAAACGCCCGATAAATGGAAACCACTCACCGCGCCCGGAAAAAAAATTACATCTAATCCGTTTTCTTGGGATAAATTTTTCAGATGTTGCAATTCGCTAATGTGGGCTTGCCGTAAATTAGGACTTACGCCGCTGCGAAAAAACGGAATTGAATCCGCTAAACAATGGACTTTAGAACATTGCAAAAACAGCGACGGACCAGGCGCAATTTACCCGCCAATAATATGGGGTTGGATAGCGTTCAAAAGTCTCGGTTATGCGGACGATTCAGACGAAATAAAATATTTTCGCAACCAATTAGAATCACATATTATTCGTAACGAAAAACGCGGAAGCATCAGAATACAACCTTGCAAATCGCCCGTTTGGGATACAGCGCTGACATTGAAAGCGCTAATGCTCGGAGGTTTAACGGCGGCAAATCCAGCAGTGCGAAAAGGTTTACAATGGGTGCGATCTCGACATATAAAACAAGAAGGTGATTGGAATAAAAACGTAAAAACAAAATCGCAAATTAGCGGTTGGTGCTTCGAATTTAATAACGCCTTTTATCCAGACAGCGACGATACGGCAATGGCGCTAATGGTATTGGCTGGAAGATTTGACGAAGCAAAAACAACAACATCAACGACAGCAACAACAACCTCTGCGACGGCGCAAGATTTACGGCGGATAATGTTGAGCGAAATACGGGATACGATTGATAACGGTTCCGGCAAGAGCGGTAAAGTTGGAGCGTTGCCGCCGGAGTTGAGATTGGTTGCGTCGGAGTCAAGTAATACGATTGGCGAAGCGAAGTTGAGTATGCTTGATATTGCGGAGACGACGGCGGCGTTGGAAAGCGGCTTGAGATGGTTGTTGTCAATGCAGAATAAGGACGGCGGTTGGGGCGCTTTTGATCGTAATAACAACAGAGAATTATTGTGCAAAGTACCGTTTGCGGATCACAACGCAATGATTGATCCGAGTACGCCGGATTTAACAGGACGAGTAATGGAATCGCTTGGACGTTTAGGTTATCGTGTTGGCGAAAGCGCCGTAATTGATAGCGTCGTAAATTATATCAAACGAGAGCAACAAGCCGACGGAAGTTGGTTTGGACGTTGGGGCGTAAATTATATTTACGGTACATGGCAGGCATTGACGGGACTCGCAAGTGTAGGCGTAAATACAGACGACGACGCCGTCGTAACCGGCGCTAACTGGATTTTGTCGCATCAACACCCAAGCGGAGGATGGGGAGAATCGCCCGACTCGTATTTTGATCCGTCGTTACGCGGTCACGGAACGCCCACCGCCTCGCAAACCGCATGGGCAATAATGGGACTAATCGCAGCAGGAAAACAAAACAATAACGCCGTAAAACGAGGCGTAAGATTTCTCTTAGATAGACAAAGAAACGACGGAACTTGGTACGAACCTGAATTTACAGGAACAGGATTCCCAATGGTTTTTTATCTTAAATATCATTATTATTCCGTTTATTTTCCGCTAATGGCGCTATCGCTCTACGCCGCAAAAGCAGAAATCGCAAACGCCGCCGAATGCGAAAATGAAACTATACTAAAATTGCAAAATATACGAATTTTTGAACCCGAAAAAGAATTTTACAACAACGCACGACCCGACGATAAACCCGAACAATTTGAAATCATAAAACCAAAAATAAATTTATCGCCAGAAAAAATAGAACAAAAAAAATCAACAACAAAACCAACGCTAAAAATATTCATAGGATAATTGTTAAAACGACCGCGATTGAAATTACATTGTTGATTTAAATTTGACGACGCTGAATTTCAAGAACGATACGCATAATTTAGGGTTCAAACTACCGTCGTTGATTACGCAAAAAAACGGACGATTATTGATATTCAAAAAGATTGATAAAAATATATTAGGACGTCTCTAAAAATTCATTTGTCCAGGTAGGCGGCTAAAAAAAACAAACACCGTGCCGAAACGCCGCAATAGAGTTTATGTTACTAATAAATGTTAATATTTCACAACGCCTAAAATAAATCTATTTTGTACATTATGAATTATTAAAATTTAATAATTGTTTTATGCGTATTGCGGCCCAAAAATAAACACAGCGGCGAAACACCGCCTACCTTTTTACAAAAAAATGAATTTTTAGAGATACCCATTAATTTTGTAACTATTCACGAAATTTAGGGAGTAGAGTTTAGTTTTCCCACGTGTTTCTCTTGTTTCGCTTATCGCTTAAAAATGACAATATGTAATTTGCTAAATAATTTTTTGTGAATGGTTATGTTTTAGGTTATGTGAAATTTTTTTTGAGGTTGATGATTTAATGATAGACGAGATGCTTTCTCAATTGAGTCAATGGTTGCGTGGGGGCGGTTTGGAGTCGGAAATAGTTATTTCTTGCCGGATACGTTTGGCGCGTAATTTGTCTGGTTATCCTTTTGTTTCGCGGGCGACGGAGACGGACCGGCGTGGGATACGCGATATTGTTTATCGTGTTGTTGGCGATAATTTTGGCGTTTCTGATTTTTATTTTGTCGATATAGATTCTTTATCGCCGCTTGACCGGATGTATCTTTTGGAACGTCAACTTATAAGTCGCGAATTAGTCGAATCGGCGGGGACGCGAGCGGCGCTGATTAAAAGAGACGAATCGTTTTGTATTATGATTAACGAGGAGGATCACTTGCGGCTTCATGCGACGACGAGCGGATTTGAGCCGATGCGGATATGGCAATTATTGAATGAGATTGACGATAAATTGGCGGCGAATTTATCGTATTCGTTTCACCGGCAACTCGGTTATTTATCAGCGTGTCCGACTAATGTTGGAACGGGAATGAGGGTGAGTGTAATGCTTCATTTACCGGCGCTGGCGGTTACGAAAGAGATAGAGAAAGTTTTTAGGAGTTTGCAAAAAGTAAATTTGACTATTCGCGGATTGTACGGCGAAAATTCACAACCCGTAGGCGATCTGTATCAAATAAGTAATCAAATAACTTTAGGCAAAACGGAATCGGAATTGATAGCGACGTTGCAAAATTTCGTGCCGCAAATTCTAACTTTTGAACGTCAATCGCGCGACTTCTTGTTGCGGGAACAGCGTGAAATCTTGCTTGACCGGTGTTCACGTGCGGTGGGACTGCTTAAAACGGCGCGTACTATCGGCAGTGTGGAAACGTTGCATCATTTATCGAGTTTAAGGTTAGGCGTAAACATGGGATTGATTGACAATATTGCAATTGACGACATAAATCGGTTATTCCTAAACACGCAACCGGCGCATTTGCAAAAAATATTAGGTGAAAAATTAGCACAAAACGAAAGAGACGTAGAAAGAGCAAAATACCTACGATCAAATCTCGGAACAATATAAACGTATGGGCGTCGCGCCTGTATTCCAGGATCGCGGGCGTCTCGCCTGCATTTCAGGATCGCGAGCATTTCAGGATCGCAAACATTTTGTCTGGTGTTTCTTCAGGTTCGCAGGCGGGATGCCTGCGATCCGTCTAACGATTTGTCGTTACAAAAATTCAAGAGCAAAAAAATTTGATCCACAGATTACGCAGATTAAAAAGATTTTTTAAAATAATCTTTCTAATCTGCCTAATCTGTGGACGAAAAAATTGAGGGACGTAGCCGTCTCGGTTGTACACGGAACGATTGCGTTTCTGCTGTTTTTAATTTCAAATTATTCTTGCGGTTTGCTTTTTAGGTCGAAGCGTAATTTATTTTTATTTTTTGTAACGATAATTATTTCTTTTGATTCTGTTCCGTATTGGGGCGGTATAATATCGCGTGTCTCAACGGATAATTCCATTGGATTATTTCCTTCTTTTCTTGTGCCGGGGATTTCTTCAATCGAATGAAATTGTACTTGATATTCTTGGTTTGGAATAAGTCCTTGTTCGGCTGTTAAGGAAAAAGTCCCGTTTTTGATAGGCGAGCCTGTTGTAACAACCGGACTTGAGCCTGGAGTTGACAAGAAAAGTACGTCGCCTTGTTCAAGCGGTTTTCCGTCTAAAATTACTTCGCCGCTAATAGGAATACGTCCTTGCGGGTTATTGTTATTGCAACCAACAAAAATCGACAATAACAAAAATACAAAAATTATCTTTCTCATGTTCAAAAAAAATTAAAGGTTAAAGGTTAAAAAATAATCGTAGAGACGCAATACATTGCGTCTCTACTGGAATTATTTTTTGTAACAAAAAATCTACGTAACTTGCAATCTGTTGATAAAAACAGTCAGGCAAATATTACGTTAATGTTACGGTAATTGTGCGACTTCTTCTCCGTTTGTTGAGCCGACGGCGTGCCAAATATCTAGGTTTATTTGGTTTGTTACAAACTTAATTGATCCGTCGCAACTTCCGGCGTTGACTCCTCCGTTGTGCCAACTTCTTGCTGCCATTTGCATAGAATAACCTCTCGCAGACACGTTTGTAGTTATTTGAGTTAATGGATGTTTGGCATGGGCTGTGAGATTAAAATTGTAAGTAATATCAGGAACCATTGTATTAGGCGAATTACATGTTGTAAAATAACATGTATAACCGTACCAAATCAGACCGCGCAAATCGTTAATGCTAGTATCAGGTGAAACTCCTTGAACCGTTTCTGACAATGCAAGCGTATTTGATGTTCCATCGGTAATATCAGTTAATGAAACTTGTACCGGATAAGCAAGACCGCCTGATCCGTTACAGCTGCCTATAAAAGCGGCACGGTAACGCGATTCTATTGCAAACGCTGCGCCAGGTTGGTCAGGATCATTGACAAGACAAACGCTAGGATCATACGTAGCAGTTGGAGAACGTGAATGATCAAAACTATAAACCCATTCGCGTCCCATGCAAACAACGTAATTATGACTTTTATAAGTTACGCCTCCCCATACAAGTGAACTTTTATTTTTATTACCATCCGAAGGACAAGTATATGTAGGAATCACAAGATTGTTTAACAAATCTCTATTGGGACTGTGTTGATAACTTAAACTCCAATTCCATTGTTCGTAAATTTGATTTTTTTCCATGAATGGAAACAATTGTATTGTCCATGTTCCATTCCCTGAACCGCGAGTTCCCCATGGCAATTTGTTGTGAACGTCGTGGTGATTGTGCATTGCCAACACGACTTGTTTTTGATTATTTGAACAAGTCATTCGTCTTGCTGCTTCGCGCGCCGCTTGAACGGCGGGTAAAAGCAATGCAATCAGTAAACCGATGATTGCAATTACTACCAAAAGTTCAACAAGTGTGAAACCAAAAAGTAAACCAAGAGAATTAGGTTTGGGAGAGTTTCCAAGAGAATTATTGTAACGATAATTGTTATTACAATTGTAATCGTTATTGCAAGTGTAGTAGTGGTACATACCTGTACCCAGATTGGGGGGGGGGCGGCGCGCCCGCCCCCCCCCCACAGACCACCAAACAGCACACGCAC
>JAISLW010000069.1 GCA_031277105.1 Planctomycetaceae bacterium
TCTCGTACAATCCATCGTGCTTTACTCGTCCTAACATTGATCGACGGACCATTTTTTGACGCATCTTCAAGCGAACGCGACAATCCATAACGTACTGTTATTTTACAAGTAATATTTGCAGGTTTAGCAATTACAATATCCAACTGTTTCGCATAGTTATCAATATCTTGCGGCGAAACTTCCAATTCAATATCATCGGCTTTAAGTATTATTGAAATACAAAAAACAAAAGATAAAACAAATATTGGAATTTTTATTGAAAAAAAATATTCAAACAACATAATATACTATTAACTTTAACTTAATAAAGGATTGACATTAAATAAAAAATTAAATTTTAAAAACAATCATCTTCTGTTGAGTGATCATAGTTATACGTTACCTTGTGTTTATTAGCATCAACACAAACATTTGAAGGCGGATTAGGTGGTACGACAAACCATGTGTCTTTTTCGCATGCTGGTTTGTTAGCTGTTTTTATGCCATTATTGTCGTAATAACATTTTTTACAATTTAATAATATGTTACTATTCTCACAACGACCAAGTTTATATGGCGTCACGTTATGTCGATATGTATCACCTGGTCCGCTCGCACACTTATAATTTCTACATGCGTTTTTTTCTTTTTTGTTACAGCATCTCTTACTAAATTGTCTGGCTGAATAGCCTGGAACAAGAATTTTCTTTCCGTCTTTATCTAATAAAAGTTTTCCATCTGATGTCAGCTTATACAAATTGCCATTAGGTCCCCCATCTCTACAAGGTGGACTTTCAGCGTAAACATAAAAATGTAAAATAATAATGGTACTGACACAAAATAACGCCAAAAACAAAAACAATCTCATTATATTCCTCCTTTCATTAAAATTATAACTACAAAAAATTGAAAACACATTTACTTTTAGCAATTTTTTCTAGTATAAATTGTTACAATTATTCTATTTCGAACACATACAAATATATTGAGCAACTTATTCAGGATTATTTTTTTGGAATTTGTCTCTAAATAAAAAAGCAATAATCAGGCACAAAATACCTAGTGCAACAAAAACTATTCGCCAAGTTATTGTAAAATCATTTGACGGCGATATCGGTAATTTTGTAACTTGCTTTTTTTCTCCTATTTTTTTTACTTCATCTCTTATTATGTCAATAATGATTGTTCCATCCGGTAAATCTTTGGGTATAGAAAAAACTGATGGATCTATTGGTTCGTTCAATGATAAAACTGATAACTTCATGTTGATTTTTTGAGTACATAATTCTTTAATCGAATCTAACGGTATGCCGTCTTCTGGAATCAATCTATCCAATGCGTTATACCAAGTATAAGTTAAATCATCAAATATCCAGCCGTGTTTTTCATCCAATTTAAAATAATTTATCTTTAATGTAAATGCTAACAAACCACCCATATATTGCTCAACCAAAACCGGCATGTAACTGTACTCCGATGAAAAAGTCATTTTTCTAACTAACGAAAGCATTATATTTTCTTCAAGATCCAATTCGGGAAAAACAAGAGTACATTCTATAAGTTTTTTATCTCCATTATTCGTAACAATAATATTTTTACAAGGATTTTGCGTAATTATTTCAATAAGCGATTCGACCGTATTAACATTACCTACTTCACGCGGATCATACACAAACGCCTCCATCATATCTTTAATTGGCAAAATTTTAACTTCTTTCATATTAGGGAAGTATTGCCACGACTCGCCATTATGACAGACTTGTGTACATAAAGTATTTTTTTCTTCAATTTGATCAACTCTCACGCTGTCGCCATCAATTGTTACCTCTCTGTCATATTTAACAATAAGATTCTCTTCCGTTATTGTACAGTTAATAACAAACTTGGCTTGCAATTTTTTATTTATATCAAGATTTGATTTTATTCCATTTATTACTTGCAATAATCGTGGATCTTTCTCTTCTGCAAAACAAGACAACATAATTCCAAAAACAAATATTAATAAAACGCAAACTCCACAAATTCGGGAAAATAGCGTACTAATATCATGCAATAAATTTTTAGCATTCATGTTTATTAAATTGGGTAAAAATTATCGTTAATTTAAAATATACATAATCAATTATAAACACATTCATTTTTAGGTACTCTTTACGAATATTACATTATTTTGTTGTTTTTTGATTTTCAATATCCATTCTCCTCTTAATCACCTATTTATTCTCACACTTAAAAGCAATACAATACCACTTTCAAAAAAACAACAATAGGGGGAGTAGCGCAATGTGAAAAAATTTTTTTTGTTTCCATAAATATTTTCTGTTTTAATCAAAGTCCTCTTTTATTGAGATGCATGTTTCGTTTTGTAAATTTATGATGCAAGGGGTGATTGCGAACCAGTCTTTTTTTTCGTCTAATTGGAAGATTGGTAAATTGGTTTTGATTTTGGCGGTTTGGTTTTTGGTTGGTAGTTCTATTAGTATTGTGTTGTTGTTATTTTGGTTTTCGTATTCCTTGATTAGTTTTTGACAACGCGGGCAATC
>JAISLW010000175.1 GCA_031277105.1 Planctomycetaceae bacterium
CCCTTGCCTAAATTAACACCCAAATTAACATTGGCTGTAACATCAATATTCAAATTGACTTCGGCGTTGAGTTCTGACAAATAATTTGTCGTTTTCATGTTATGTTCCTTTACTGTAAAGGGTTAAACAAATTGTAAAAAATTTTTAATTGCAACCAAATCTAATTCGCAAAAAACTTTTTTGCATAAAATTAAAAAATTAAATTTGACGCAATTAAACCAAACGCATTTTTCGTTACAAAAAATCAAGATCAAAAAAATTTGATCTCAAATTTTGCAACACGAGGGCGGTAGTATAAATCATTCGGTAAAATAACACAAGACCAGTCTGCAAAAAATTTCAGAAATTTTTTTGATTTAAAAAAATCTTTCTAATCTGCATAATTTGTGGATTGTTTTTAAAGCGATCCATAGACCGAAGGATCGCGGGCGTCTCGCCTGCATGTTGCCGATAGGCAACCAAAAAGGCTGTTGAGATATTAAACCTCGCTCATTAGCGGTTGAGTACAACCGCTTGCAGGCGAGATGCCCGCGATCCTGGGATGCAGGCGTTTCGCCTGCGAATCTGAAAAACACCAGGCGAAATGTTTGCGATCCTGAAGCGCCTGCGATCCTGAAATGCAGGCGAGACCAACGGATCGCGGGCGTCTCGCCTGCATGTTGCCGATAGGCAACCAAAAAGGCGCTTGAGATATTAAACTCGCTCATTAGCGGTTGAGTACAACCGCATGCAGGCGAGATGCCCGCGATCCTGTGATGCAGGCGTTTCGCCTGCGAATCTGAAGAACCCCAGCGGTTGAGTACAACCGCATGCAGGCGAGACGCCCGCGATCCTGCGGCGAGTGCGATCCTTTAACGTCTGCATTCCTTTTTTTGCAGGCGCGACGCCTGCGTTCCTTTTGTCCCACTTGTCCCTCGTGTCCCACTTGTCCCTCAAAAATTGTCAAAACGTAATTTGATAAACAAATTTCCGTGAACGGCTACGAGATTTTTGGGATAAATTTAATTTACGATTCCTAATTGCCAGAGGGTTAGACGGATTAGGTCGCTTATTTTGTTTGCATACAATACGGCGGCTGGCTCGTAACCGCAATGCATCATACAATTTTCGCATCTTGGGTCATTGCCGTAACCTATTTTTGACCAGTCGGTAGAATTTATGAATTTTTCATAAGTTTCATAATGCGTATCGGTGACCAAATAACACGGCGCCTTCCAACCTTTAATATTTCTTGTCGGATTCGCCCATGCCGCACACGATAAACTCCTTTCGCCGCACAAGAAATCCCAAAATACCGGAGTCGCCGTAACCCTAAATCGCCTCAACCGTACCCGCAACTCCCGAAACTTTTCACCAATATCAGAACGCGTCAGAAAAAAATCACCCTCGCTCTCGCCGTTTTTTTTGTCCCGCTCGCCGCGTACCGCGTCATAACCATAACCCGGCGCAAGCATCATCCCGTCAGCTCCGACCCGTTCTAACTCTACCGCAAGTTCAACAAGTTCGTCAACCGAAGTCTGCTTGTACAACGTCGTATTCGTATAAACCAAAAAACCCGCCTTCTTCGCCGCCTTAATTCCATTCATCGCAATATCAAACGCGCCGCTCTTGCCTACAATCAAATCATGCGTTTTCGCAGCGCCGTCAAGATGCACATTCCAATACAACCTGCGCTTCACGCGACTATTACTAGCCGCTAATAAGCAAAACTCCGATAACTTCGACTCCAATAATTGACCGTTAGTACAAAGATAAATATGCTTGCCAAGACGAAGCGCCCGCTCAACTAACTCCAATAAACCCGAATACAACAACGGCTCGCCGCCACAAATACTAACAATCGGCGCCCCGCACGACACAACCGAATCAATACAATCATCAACCGAAAGATAACTAGAAAGCACATCAGAATACTCGCGTATCCGACCACAACCACTACAATGTAAATTACAAGCATGAAGCGGCTCAAGCATCAAAACAAGCGGAAAACGACCACCGCCAAAAAAACGACGCCCACACAAATAATACGTCATACTACACAACAAAGATAACGGAAATCGCACAATAAATACTCTCCAATTTTCAATAACGTTAATTCAAATCAAAATTATAAATTATAAACAAACCGTGTAACCAATCACGGAAATTTTTTAGCAAATTACGTATTGGCAATTTGTAATTATTCAGTACATATTTATTTTTTGTATTGAAATTTGTTTATATTAGCCCCATCGGGGCGACAAGCATTAGCGTAGGGCGCTGCGCCATCTGGAATGATTATCAAATAACGCAAGCCCTGTAAGGGCGCAAGCACGATCACGCTTGATGTAACGTCTGACGGCTATCGCCCTTACAGGGCTAACTTTTTTTGTATTTTGTCGTAGGGCGCTGCCCTACGCTAATGCTATTGCCCCGATGGGGCGAAATACAATTGGGTATCTCTAAAAATTCATTTTTTTGTAAAAAGGTAGGCGATGTTTCGCCGAAACGTCGCAATACGTATAAAATAATTATTAAATTTTAATAATTCTTAACATCTAAAATAAATATATTTTAGG
>JAISLW010000199.1 GCA_031277105.1 Planctomycetaceae bacterium
TTTAGCGTCCCGTTAAGGACGCAATAAAGGTTAAGGTTGTATTGACATGTTGTCCCTAGCGGGACAAATATATTTTTGACATTGCTTTTCTACCAACATGTTGTCCCTAACGGGACAGAAATGAATTTTTAGAATGTCCCAAAGATATTCCCCCCTTATGTTATTTATTTAAAAAACGTGTACAATCGCCGACTTGTTTTTTCGGTATTGTTTTTGCGTTTTGAGTTGTCTGTTTTATTTTGTAACAAGTAGTCTTAAACATTCGGGAAAAATTTTAGGTTGTTTTTAAACTATTCGTACTTGAAATTGCAATTACCGCTTTACTGAATTTCAAGTACAAGATAATAGTTTAGATTAAGTTCAATATTGTAACTAATCGTTCTTTTTAGTGCGATTAGTATAAACCATCAACAAATTCACATTAAAAATAATTTTAGGAGTTTCATTTGAGTAACTGTAAAAATTCCAGAAACGGCATTTGTATATGTGCCATAATATGTGTAGTTCTCTTGCGGATCGTAATAGGTTGGCATTATTTTTACGAAGGGATACACAAATTTGATCCGGCTTCGGATTTTTCTTCCAAAGGTTTTTTGGGAATAGCCAAAGGTCCGGCGGCAGAACTTTTTTACTGGATGTTGCCTGATATTAACGGTACGCAACGTTTGGTGATAGGCGAAATTGACGTTGAAGTAAAAACGGTCAAAGACGGCGCCGAATCCGTCAAAACAGAAAAACGTAAAACTTTTACCGTTTACGAAAAAGATTGGGATACTTATTACAAAAAGTTTCTCAAAGAACATAAACTCGATAACGTCAAAGCACAAAAATCTGATAACAAAACCCCCAACGAAACCCCAAAAGACGACGCTACCGTTAAAGCAAATCAGAAATACGAAATAGAATCAATCTATAAAAATTATCTTGATTCGCTACGAACCGGCGCTGAATTGCAAGAAAAAGACATACTCGCTTCACAAGCCAGTTTTGCGCGTTACAAAGAAAAAATCAAAACGATTCCTAACAATACCGCTTACGAGAAAAAACGGCGTTGGGACGAAATGATGAAATACCGCAACGAAGCCGAAAAATGGATCGCAACACTCAATAATCTTACTAACGCCCTCCAATCTGACCTTGCCCGCATAATCGACCCGCAACTCGCCGGAGAAAAAGGAAATATTATTACGGAGCCCGAAAAAGCATGGATTCCTAATCCCGTAGTTAAATCGCAAATGCGATTACTTGATCTTTCGGTAATGTTCGGATTGTCGGCAATAGGAATTTGTCTTATGCTTGGTTTTTGTACGCGGCTTGCGTCGCTTGGCGGTATAGCGTTTTTAGTATGCGTCGTTCTGACAACATGGCCGGTTCCAGGTTATTATCCGCCGCTGCCGTCCGCAGTCGGCAACTTCCTATTCGTCAGTAAAGACGTAGTTGAATTAGCCGGATTACTGTTTTTGGCAATCATAGGCGCCGGCAGATGGGGCGGACTCGATTATTACGTTTGGCATTGTTGCGGTAAAAAATTATTCGGTAAATATTTCACCGGCTGCTGCTGCAACTGTTGCAAAACGACAAAAAACGAAGACCAAAAATAAATGTAAACAGCTCGTACTTGAATTTCATTGATTTAAAAGCGTCAAAGCCTGCCGTCCGAAATCTAGGCAGGCGAAGGTAAACGAAAACTCAAATGCGAACAGTTTAAACATTCGCGGAAATTTTAAACGCAGATTTTAGGGGATAGGAGTTAGAGGTTAGGGATTAGAGTTTTTAATTAAGAATTAAGAGAAATAGATTTTTTGTTACAAAAAATTTCTGTTATAAAAAATTGTCCATCCTGTCCCGCTTGT
Organism: Planctomycetaceae bacterium; assembly: GCA_031277105.1. Classification (GTDB taxonomy): domain Bacteria; phylum Planctomycetota; class Planctomycetia; order Pirellulales; family Thermoguttaceae; genus WRKP01. Next base: position 1,854 of record JAISLW010000199.1, read on the forward strand.
CCCCAAAAATCGCCAAGACGTAATTTAATAAACAAATTTTCAAATTTAACCAAAAAATGTAACCTTTCGCGGAAATTGGAAGAAATCGCTTTACGATAAATTGCCGACCTGATTATTTAACGGATAATTTAACCGGCAACCGTGAACAGTTACGCAAAAAATTTTACAAATAAAACTAAAATGACAGATAACTCAACAGACAATAAAACTAATACAAATAACGCAACAATATCAGACGATATATCGCGTCGCGAGTTTATTATTGGCGGCGCTGTTGCGGTCGGCGTTCCTGTAATCGGCGTAAGTTCGTTTTACTGCGCTTATAAAATGACCGGAAAACATCCTATTCGCGTAGGCGTTGTAGGAACCGGCGACGAAGGTCAAGTATTGCTCGGCGCAATCAATCCTGAATATATTGAGGTCAAATCGATTGCCGATATTCGTCCGTACAATTTATATCGTGCGTTTTACGGCGATTACTATTCGCCGACGGCAATTAAAGCGCGACCGGGTTTGAATAGCGTTTACGGCTGGACTACGGAATCGGAGGCGCGAAAACATATCAAAGTTTACACTGATTATCGCGAATTGATTAAGAATGCTAAAGCGGACGGAATTGAGGCGATAATTATCGGTTTACCGTTACATTTGCATCATGCCGCCGCGGTGTGTGCGATGCGTGCGGGGTTGCATGTTTTGACGGAGAAGTTGATGGGGCATAGCGTCGCAAAATGTAAAGAGATGGCGCGGGCGGCTTACGAAACAAAAAAACATCTCGCAACAGGACATCAAAGACATTACAACATTTTATATCAAGAAGCGGTTGACACGATACGGCGCGGTTTAATCGGGAATATACATTATATTCGCGCGCAATGGCATCGCAATAATTCGCCAGGCAACGATAGCTGGCAAATGCCGATGCCGGAGTCAATTAAACGAACTGATTCTTTGGCTGCGAAACTTAACAATGAATTGAAATCATGGACAGACCGTTTGAACAAGGCGCGCGGCGTCGAAATAGAGGAATGGTCAAAGAAAGTAGCGCAAAAGAAGGCGCAGATTGCGGATTACGTGCTTGCTCAAGGCGGCAAGTATTTTGAGCAAGAAATCGGCTCGGCGGCAAGTTACGGTTACGAAGACGGCAAATTTGAAGGCGGCGGCGAAACTTACGAGCGTCCTGCGGCGGAAGAACTTTTGCGATGGCGGCTCTGGCGGCGTACCGGCGGCGGTCTGATGGTAGAGTTAGGATCGCATCAACTTGACGCTGCGAGTATTTTTCTTGCGGCAAATAATGATTTGTATCTTGACAAAATTAATAGTCCTAAACCGCGCGGTGAAAAAATTCATCCGCTTAAAGTGCATGTTTCGGCAAACAGAAATCTATTTCAACTTGACCGTGAAGCAAGCGATCACATAACGACGCTGGTAGAATTTCCGGCGCCGGATTACGATCCCAAAACACGCGCCGGCGAAAAACGTAAAATATGCGTCCAATATTCAACCGTCAACGGCAACGGTTTCGGCGGCTACGGCGAAATCGTTTACGGCACGGAAGGAACGTTAGTTTTAACTTCGGAAAATGAATCGGAAATTTTCAGAGCGGGCGATGCAGGCGGCAGTAAGGTTGCGGCGAAAGCGGATGTAGCGCTCGATACGCAATCCAGCGGACCGGCTCAAACCGCCGTCGGAGGCGACGCAAAAGCCGAAGTTAGTCGAGGTTACAAAGAAGAACTAGAACATTGGGCATGGTGTATTAGAGTAAATGCAGATTGCCGAGATGATAAATTGCAACCGCGTTGTACGCCAAAAATAGCGCTCGGAGATTCTGTTATTGCTCTAGTTACGAATATTGCGTCAGATTTAGGAAAAAGCGTAACTTTCAACGAACTATGGTTTGACCCCCTAAGCGACGCCACGCCAGAAGTCGAAATCGCAAACGATAACAACGCCGGAATAAATATGCAAAGACCTGAATACACAATTTAAGTAAACACTCGCGAAAATCAGCAGATAAGGGATAGGAGATAGGGAATAGTTTTTTGTTACAAAAAAATTGTCCCTCCTGTCCCTAAAATAATCTTTTGGGCGTCTCTAAAAATTCATTTGTCCAGGTAGGCGGCGTTTCGCCCCGTGTTTAATTTTGCGCCGCATTACGGTTTACGACATCAATAAATTTTAATATTTCGCACGTCTCAAATAAACATATTTTAGACTTTATGAATTATTAACTCACGTTACGCAGGCGGTCAAATTCAGTCCTAATATAGTTACTATATTTTGCCTTGTTTCTGCGTATGATGCGTAACATGAGTGATTATTTTGTTTTTGATGTATAGTTG
>JAISLW010000271.1 GCA_031277105.1 Planctomycetaceae bacterium
GATGGAGTTTTTCATTATCAAGTTGACGGCAAAATCTCTCAATTCACAACAAAAAACGGTCTCGGCGATAATAACGGTTACGGTTTGGCAATCGATAAACTTGGACGACTTTGGGTTGGACATTTAAATACGGGAGTTTCGGTTTTTAACGGCAAAGATTGGAAAAATTATGATGTTGTTGACGGACCGATTGGCGAAAGAATCTTTGATATAAAAATTTGCCCAAAAGACGGCGACGTTTGGATGGCGACTTCGGCAGGAATTTCGCGTTACAAAATTGATTCTGACGATTGGGAACATCTTACAAGAGAGGACGGTTTACTTGAAGATCAGGCTTCAACTCTTGCGTTTAAAAATGACGGAACTTTGATCGTTGGGACTCAATGTCACGGTCTCGCAATTTTTAATCGCACAATTAAAGGCGAGTATAGACATTCAAAAAATATTGTTGCGCCGGATCGTTTTGGTCAAGGAAATATTAGTCCTGTTCCGCTAACGCCGCGCGGTGTTGGTTTGCCGTCAAAATTGATCAATGATATTATTGTAACGAAAAATATTGAGGCGGAAACAATTTGGATCGCAACAAACGCCGGACTCGTGAAATCAAATGATAATTTTACCAAATTAGAATATTGGCGCGGCAAGGATTATGTTGATAAAGTCAAAGGACTGTATGGCGGATCGCCGAAGGATTGGAAGCCTGCGCCGAAAGAAATCATGGATCAAATTTTACCGGAAGATTATTTAACTTGTTTAGCCGAAGACGAGCAAGGCGTAATTTGGATCGGAACAAGACAAAACGGTTTCTATATTGCCGATCCAAAAACGGGAAAAAAAGCTTACGGTAATCAAAAAGGAATCGGTTTACCCGATAATTTTGTAACGAAAATTCTGATACTTGACAACGGCGATTATTTGATTGGTTCATACGGCGGCGGAATTGTAAAGCCGATAAAGCCGTATAAATTAGTTGATCGAAAACCGTTAAAAACCAGATTTAACAAAGACAAAATAATTTCTGTTGCGCAAAATAATTTTCCAAATTTACCGTCAAAAATAAAACCGCCTACACTTGACGAATTAAAATTATTGCAAGCGAAATTTGATAAATTGAAAAAACCGTTGCCTAAATCTTATGCGGCGTATTACGGCGAAGATTGGAAAACGCAAGGCGATTGGTATGGTCGAGCATTTCGAGATTGGGCGATAATGTGCGCGGCAGTTTCACCATTAGATTATCAAATATATTTTACAAACATATTCTACGACGTTCACGAATTTATCGGACCCAATAAAACCAAAGACGATGTTATTCGCCGATGGGTTCATTGGAGAAAAACGGATAATCCCAAAGTTCTCTGGGATCCATTTGACGGTTGTCGGCGGCAAGCGGAATGGGACGATCACGGCGAAGCGTATCCAATGTCAAAAGACGGACCTGATTTGTGGTATCTTTTGGAGATTCGACATCAAGGCGTATTCAAGGTTGGCATGTATTTTTTTAACAAAGACGGGCATGACAGCGCTAATCGCTATCGTGATTATGTAATAGATGTTTTTGCCGCATCTCATACTTGGACAACTTTTGACGAATGGGAAAAATTTTCAGAACATGCTGAAAAACAAACCGCCCTGTTTAACCCGTTAGCCAAAACGCGAGTAAATAATTTTTGGGGCGGCGTTCATAAATATTTCGTTGTTACGGGGCCGACGAAATTATATGTCAAGATTGATCGCAATTATAGTTTTAATACGATACTGTCTTCTGTTACAGTTGATCGGCTTTACGGCGAGCCGACAATGGACGAAGAACGAGGAATCCCATTTATGCAAATGATACCATACGAACCGCCGCCAATCGCAGAAGTCTATAATACCGACGTCGGACATAATATTGCAAGTCTCTGGAATACAATGAATAACACATACAATAAATCCGGTAATATTGAATTACAACGCAAAGGAAGAATCGCCGCATATCACGCCGCAAACGGAAATAAAAACGTCGATGAAGAAATCATTAAGTTGTTCAAGTCGCTAAAATGGAGACTCAATCAATGGGATCCAGAACAACGCAAAGAATGGAATACAACAGTCAAAAAAGCATGGAAAAAATTCTACGACACAAATCCATCATTGAAAAATTCAATAGACGCACAAAAAGACGGACCGCCAAAATTTATGAAAGATATTTATAAAAAATAAAAATGAAAACTAAAATGAAAAATAAACACGTTATTTTTTTTGCGTTTGTTGTTATTGTTGTTATTTTGGCAAGGTGTATTTTGTATGCCGACGATCAAGAGGATGATACGGGCGGTTTTACATATACGCTTGAAATATATCCTAAAAAAATAACATTGCACGAACTCATTTATGTTCGATTAACACTGGAAAATAAAACCAATAGGACTTTACAAGCCAGATCAGGTAAACGCGATTTTACTTGTTTTGTTGCGATTGTATGTGATAATAAAACTGATACATATTCCTATCCATATGATATAGGATTAAATATTGTACTTGGTCAATTAGATAAAATTTTACCTAATGAGCGATTTATGCCTGTCAATTTCTTTCTTGAATTTCCAGAAAAATTAACATTGACAAATTTCAGAAAAGAGCTGGATCCAACTAAAAATGCAAATTTTATTAAAAAATATGTAGATAGTGGTAAAAAATGTAAAATGATAATTTATCTACGTGATACGGGAAAGTATATTTCCGATGAATTTGAAATAAATTCACGTCCTGACAAGGAAATGAAAACGATTGAAAAATGGTATTCACAATTTAGTAATTTTCTAGCTGAAACTCATCGCGTCTCTAAAACCATCGATGAAAATTCCATGACTAGCAAAAAATGGAAACGCATACCTACAATAAAAGATTATCAGAATTTTGAGTCTGAATTGTCTGACGGTACGTTGAAAAATTTTATTAAATTTCGTCGATTGTTGACGGCTATTCCAGAAGATAATAACCTGACATTGCCAAAGTTTGAAATAACCAAACCGTTTAGCGATTTAGGTGATTATCTTGATACATTGCCACAGATGGAGCGTGATTGTTTGGTAGTTGAAGCAATGAAATATTTTAACTACTTAGATAAAATCTATAGTAAAAAAAATGCTAATTATTTTAAAATGAAATATCTGTTAATTCCTAAATTACCCAAATCTGAACGTGCAAAATATATTGATGATATTGAAAACAAGGAGTACAAAAAAATTTTGCTAAACAGCCCCGAACCCGATAACAAGACCGCAAGCAACTTGCCGTCGCCTGCTTCATCCGGTTCGTCTGTAAC
>JAISLW010000321.1 GCA_031277105.1 Planctomycetaceae bacterium
ATCAATAAATTTTAATATTTCGCACGTCTAAAATAAACATATTTTAGGCTTTATGAATTATTAAAATTTATTGGTATCATAAACTCCATTGCGACCCAAAAAATAAACACAGCGGCGAAACATCGCCTACCTTTTTGCAAAAAAATGAATTTTTAGAGATACCCTTAATATAATTGTGCATATTCGGGATTGTTTTTTATTAGGTATTCATGTGTTCCAAAGTCTTTTATTTTTCCTTCTGCCATGATTATTATTTTGTCTGCCAAGTCAACAGCCGAAAGGCGATGAGTAATTATTATTGTCGTTCTGCCTTGTTTAAATTTTTTCAATGCGTCGTGTATCATTCGCTCGCTTTGCACGTCGATTTGACTTGTCGCTTCATCTAATAGGAAAATAGTCGGGTTTCTTATAATTGCTCTTGCTAGAGCGATTCTTTGTTTTTGCCCTCCCGATAATTGTCCCCCCGCAATTCCTATAACAGTTTCATAACCGTCCGCAAGTTCGTTTATGATAAAGTCGTGGGCATTGGCTTTTTTTGCCGCTTCAATAGCTTCCTCCCGCGTTGCGTCTGCATAACCGTAACAAATATTATTTAACACGGTATCATTAAATAACATTGGCTCCTGCGTAACAAGCCCTATCTGTTCCCGCAATTCGCTACATTTCATTTCGTTTACAAGTTGCCCGTCGATCAAGATTTTTCCCCGTAGCGGTTCCGCAAAACGCGGTATCAAATTTAACAACGTACTTTTTCCACAACCACTCGCCCCAATTATCACCACGCACTCTCCAAATTTAACTTCAAACGAAACGCCGCTCAAAACTTCTCTATCAGATTCATACGCGAAATAAATATCGTCAAAGCATATTGATTTATTATGTTTCGGCGCCGGTTTGGGATTTTCGCCGTCTCTTATTGCTGGAATCCGGTCAATCATTACGTAAATTCTATCGGCGGCGGCGGCGGCAGATTGGAATTGCGTAAATATATCGGACAACTTACGCGCAGGATCAGCGGCGCCGGCTAACAACGCAAAAAACATTATCAAAGAACCCGTGTCCATCGGCGTCGATAACATCCTTATCCCAAACAACTCCGTCCGCTCGCCCATCAATAAATACGTGCCGGCAATTATACCCATACTAATCATCAAAATCCCAAATAACTCCGTTACAGGATTAACCAGCGAATCATACTTGGCAATCTTGATCGTCTTCAAACAACACGCCCGATTCGTTTGATCAAATTTTTCCATTTCTAACGATTCGCGAACAAACGCCTGCACAACCTTAATTGACCGAAACGTCTCCTCCAATCGACCATACAACAACGCAATCTCCTCCATACTCCGCCTAACAACCCGCTTAATCGACTTCGCCAACCAACGTATAGCAAGAAACGCAATCGGAACAAGTAATATCGTAACAATCAAAAGCTGCCAACATAAATACGCCGCAAGACAAAGACACACCAACATCTTAAACGGCTCGCGCAATACCTTGCCATAAATTATATTCAAACCGGACGTAAGAATATTCAGATCATTCGTAAAACGACTCATCGTGTCCGCAACGCCAGACTGATTAAAATAATTTATGTCGTACTTGATTAACTTGTCAAATAATTCCTTGCGAATCTCCATTGCGGAATACTGAGCAATCATCGAAGAAATTATCCCATGACTAACAATAAAAAATATCTTAATAACCGTGCCAACCAAAACAATAACTATCAAAAAAAGAACCGTCCTAAAAGGCGTAGAAGGCGTATATTTTTCCGCCAACGGCAACGCCCAAATATAAAACGAGCGCCACCAATTAAGAGTTTTTAACTCGCTATTTATTGCGGCAGAATTAGATTGCGGAAACGCTTGATTTGAATACGCAATTTTCTGTAACGTTTCATTTAAGTCGATAATTTTCTGATCGTTTTGGTTAATCCGTTCTTTAAGCCATGTTGTAAACGTGCCTTTTTTCAAACAAATTTCCGTTATCGGATAAGCCAAAGCGCCAATATTACCGCCCCAAAGGATCCCAATCATTAAAACGCAAATTACAGAATAAAAAATATATAAACGATACCTAAACGTCTTAAAAACCGCTCGCAAAAAATTAGTCATAACCAAATCAAAAAAAACAAAATCTTAAATTATTCAAAATGTTCTCGCTTAAACTTGCAATTAACGCCCCCTGCCTAACTATCGGACAATAGGCTCGGACACTTTTAAATCACTGAAGGGCGTCTCTAAAAATTCATTTGTCCAGGTAGGCGGCGTTTCGCCGAAACGCCGCAATACGTATGAAATAATTATTAAATTTTAATAATTCATAACGTATAAAATATATATATATTTTAGACGTTGTGCAATATTAAAATTTATTGATGGTATAAACCGCAATGCGGCGTTTCGGCACAGTGTTTAATTTTTTTAGCCGCCTACCTTGAGCAAATGAGTTTTTAGAAATTCACTGAATTTCAAGTTTCAAATACGATACGTATAAAATGGGTATTTTAGGCAAAAATAGCCAATTTTAAGTTTATGATTATATCGATTATTTCAAAAATACCGATAATAACAAAGTATAATCACAACAGTTCATTTTAAACTATTTACGCTCAAATTTACAATTACCGCCAAATTTTAATTTATCGCCGCTTGCCTATCTATCGTATGACAGATTTTTATGTTTTTAAATTGACGAATTTCAAATACGATACGTTTGCCTTAAATTTAACGACGGATTTTCGTATTTGTAACAATTCGGAAAAATTTGTCCAGCAGTTTAGCGATTGACTATTTTTGAAGTACAAAATGGATAAAAAGGTACGATCCGTACAGTAGTAATTTATTCAATAAATCAACGAATTATTAAAATAATAAATCAGGAATTGTCAAAAGATGTTTTTATTTGACACGCTTCACATGGCGTCAACTTCAATGAGCGCCAACCAACTTGGCATGCAAGTAGTCGGTCAAAATATGACCAACGCCCAAACTCCAGGTTACGTCCGCGAATCATTAAACCTACAAACAAATACCAGCCTAAGAACCGGAAACGGAATCGTCGTCGGTACAGGAGTTCAAGTTACCGGCATAACGCAGGTTATTGACAAGTTTCTCGAAGAGCGCCTTCGCAATTCTATCAGCGATTCTACCGCTTCGGCAACGCAAGAAAAATATTATTCAGAATTAGAAGCGCTCTTGAATGAATTGACTCAATATGATTTAAGCACGTCAATCGAAACATTTTTTAACTCTATCGATAATATCCAAAATCACCCCGAAAATATCACCTACCGCCAAATGGCAATCGAACAAGGCGATAAACTCGCAAAAGACGTAAACCGAATTAGCGACGAAATAATAAATATACAACGCAACATCAACTCCGCAATTTCCAGCGCCGCAGACGATATAAATAAATTACTCTCCGAAATCAATGAATTAAATAAAGGTATAGCACACTACGAAGCGGGAAATGTAACCAATTCTAACGACGCTATCGGACTACGCGACCAAAGACTAACGGCGCTAACGAAATTGTCGGAATACATAAATATCAAAACTATCGAAAACCCATTAAACGGCAGCGTTGCGATTTATTGCGGCTCCGATATTTTACTCATGGACGGCGTTCAAAACGAACTCTTCATACGTAAACAATACGAAAATCCCGATTCAATTTTTTACGCCGAAATCTGCGTTAGAAACAGCATGACGCCGCTCGATGTACGCAGCGGAAACGTCGCCGGCTTATACCAAGCAAATAAAGAAATATTAGGCAACTTCGGCAACGAATTAGATAACTTCGCAACAAGTTTAATCAATGAATTTAACAAAATATATTCATCAGGACAAGGCTTGACAGGATACGAAAATCTTACATCCATGATCGGATTTGATAAACCAGACCAAGCAATCAGCGCCAATCCAAACTTGAACCCGCCAATAAATAACGGCGGATTTTACTTGCAACTTTACGATCCAAAAACAACAACTACAATTGACTATTATATTCCAGTCGAAGTCGCCCAATCACAACAAGTCGATCCGTTCTCCCTCAAAAAAACGCCGCCGGTCGCCGGAACAAGCATCAACGATATTGCAAACACAATTAACTCAATAAACGGAATAAACGCTTCAGTAAATACATTCGGCGAGCTTGAGATTTCGGTTGGCAATTCAGGTTTAGAGTTTGCGTTTGCGAACGACACGAGCGGCGTTTTAGCCGCTATCGGAATGAACACATTTTTCACTGGAAATTCAGCGCAAACTATCGGAATCAATCAAACGGTATTAAACGATCCAAGCAAATTCGCCGCATCAAAAAACGGAATAGGACACGACGTAGATAACAGCATACAACTTTCCGCAATGTCCACGAAACCGGTTGCAGGTTTAAAGGGAATGACGGTTATAGATTTCTATGACGGAATTGTCAGCGAAGTAATGCTCTCCGCCGGAACAATGAAATCAATAGCCACAACAGACGCACTCTACCAAGCATCAATACAAGCACAAAGAGACTCAATAAGCGGCGTAAATATCGAAGAAGAAATAATACTAATGATGACCTACCAACGCAACTTCCAAGCAAACTCAAGATTAGTAACAACTATAAACGAAATGATGCAAACTTTGATCGACCTGTAAATAAATCGTAACCGTTCACGGAAATTTCAGCGATAGATTTTAGGGGGTTAGGGAGTAGGGAATAGGGAGTAGTTTTTTAGAAAACTAGATAACAATTTTTCGTTATAAAAAAATTGTCTCACTTGTCCCTCAAAAATTATCAAATCATAACTTAATAAACAAATTTCCGTGAACGCTTACAATAAATTTATCAAAATAAACCAATCACAAAACCACAAAATAATACGTATCATACTTGACATTCATTTGATGTAAAAGGATTTAAAAGCGTCAAAACTTACCGTCCGATAGATTGACGGGCGAATGTAAACTTAAACCCAAGTACGAACAGTTTAAAATCTCCAACGTATAAATTTAACAACATATAATTATGCTAAAACAAGAAAAAAATACCGATAGTAAAAAATATTTAATTACTGCCGTTGGTAAAGAATGGCAACCGCGTAATCCTCAC
>JAISLW010000440.1 GCA_031277105.1 Planctomycetaceae bacterium
CAAAACCTCGCTCATTAGCGGTTGAGTACAACCGCATGCAGGCGAGACGCCCGCGATCCTGCGGCGAGTGCGATCTTTTAGCGCCTGCATTCCTTTTTTTGCAGGCGAGACGCCTGCGATCCGTCAATCTGTCCCATTTGTCCCTACAAATAATCTGCGTAATCAGTGGACAAAAAATTGAGTTTTTAGAATTGTCTTTATTTATTCGTCGTCTTTTGGGATTCGTTTTATGGCTACTAGCGTGTCGTCGTCTTCTAAGTTCATTAGTCTTACGCCTTGTGTGTTTCGTCCCATTACGCGTACGTCTGATGCTGCGATTCTTTGGATTTGTCCTTTTGCCGTAATCATCATTACTTCGTCGTCGTCTCTTACTAAACACGTTCCAATCACCAATCCATTACGTTTCGTCGTCTTTATGTCCTTCAATCCTAACCCGCCGCGATGTTTTGTCCTGTAACATAAATTTGAATTTACATCATCATCGCCGCCATCAACATTATCGCCGTCGTCGCCTTCCGTTATTTCATCATTTTCATCGTTTGATGGATCTTTGACCGGTTTTGCATTTTCCGTGTTATTTGAATCAATGTTGTTGTTTGAATCAGTGTTGTTTGAATTTGTGGCGGCTGTAATTTTTTGCGTTGTTTTACGGGCAACTTCTACAATTGTATTATTCTCATTTTCATTTTCATTTTCGTTGTCCAAATTATCGGTTGAATTGTCTGTTAAATTGTCATTTAAATTATCATCATCGTCGTCTGCCGGCGGTTGTTCTGTTTCAACGGAGCCGTTGGGACCGATTGGCGTCCGCTTGCCGTAACCGTTTGCACACGCAGTCAACAACGTCATATCCGTCTCCGCAACAACTAACCCCACCGCAACATCCTCTCCCCGCAACTTTACGCCTCGTACTCCGCTTGCCGTCCGTCCCATTGCCCTAACGTCCGTATGCCTAAACCGCATCGCATTGCCGCTCGCCGTTGACATAATCAACTCATCGCCGACGCCTACAACAGTTACTCCAATCAACTCGTCGCCTTCCTTCAATTTAATCGCAATCAGCCCGCCCTTAAGAGGTCGCCCGTATGCCGATAACTTCGTCTTCTTGACCAATCCGTTTTTCGTTCCCAAGACCAAATAATGCTCCGCCTCGTTAAAATCCTTAATCGCAAGACAATCAGCGACCCTTTCGCCTTCCGCTAAATTTAACAGATTCACAATCGCCCTGCCTTTCGACGTTGGCGGCAATTCAGGTATCCCGTAAACTTTATGCCAATATACTTTGCCAAAATTCGTAAAGAATAATAAATAATTATGCGTCGTCGTAACAAAAAGATGCTCAATCGGATCCTCCTCCGCAACCTTTGCGCCAATACGTCCTTTGCCTCCGCGTTTTTGCGCTCTGTACGTATCGACGGGCGTCCGTTTGATATAACCGCCTTGCGAAATCAGAACGACCATCGTTTCTTCTTCTATCAAATCCTCAATATCCATGTCAACCGCTTCGTTGCCCGTAATATCAGTCCGCCGCTTGTCCGCAAACTTCGACCTTATCAATTGCAAATCATTTCTGATAATTTCATGTATGAATTTATCATCAGATAAAATTTCAATATAACCGTCTATTTCCGTCAATAGATTGCGAAATTCCTCGCCTAATTTTTCTTGCTCAAGATTTACCAGATGCCCTAGCGTCATTCGCAAGATCGCCTCCGCTTGAACCGGCGTGAGCGTGTAATTTTCACTTACGCCGCGTTCTTGACAGAATACGGCAAATCCGGTTTCGCCTAACGCCCGCTCTAACATCGACGACGGACACTCAATTAACATCAATCGCTGTTTTGCTTCAAATTGAGTCGACGACGTTCTGATAGTTCGTATGACTTCGTCTATATTCGCATGAGCAATAATCAAACCTTCAACCGTATGCTTCCGCTTCCGCGCACGTGCAAGCAAAAATTGAGTACGCCGCCGAATAACAGAAACACGATGCCGAATAAATTCCTCAACCAACTCCTTAAACGTCAATAAGCGCGGCTTCCCCTCAACTAACGCCAATAAAATAATAGAATAAGAATCTTGCAAAGGCGTAAATTGATAAAGTTGATTCAGCACTACTTCCGGATCAGCCTCGCGCTTCAACTCAATAATCAATCGAACCGGTTCCTTGAGATCGGATTCATTTCTTACCGCCGAAATCCCAGTTATTTTGCCTTCGTTAGCGACTTCCTCAATTTTCTTTTCTACGTTGTCCCGAACTTGCTGATACGGGATTTCGGAAATAATGATTCGCGATTTTTTGCCTGTTTCTTCTATTTTCGTTCTTGCTCTTACGACTATATTTCCGCGTCCTGTCAAATATCCTTTTTGGATACCGCTGCGACCGCAGATAATACCGCCTGTTGGAAAATCAGGTCCCGGACAAATTTCAAGCAATTTAACGGGCGAAATAGACGGGTCGTCAAGTACCGCAATTATAGCGTCGCAGATTTCGCCTACGTTGTGCGGCGGGATGCTTGTCGCCATGCCTACGGCGATGCCGTTTGATCCGTTTACGAGCAAGTTAGGAAATTTTGACGGCAAAACTGTAGGCTCGGTGCGTTGCTCGTCGTAAGTCGGAATGAAATCGACGGTGTTCAAATTTAAGTCTTCCAACATCGTCGCCGCAACTGTTGACAATCTCGCTTCCGTATATCGCATTGCCGCAGGAGGTAATCCCGCAATAGAACCGAAGTTGCCTTGTTTATCAATTAGTACCTTGCGGACGTTCCATTCTTGAGCCATGCGGACTAGAGTCGGATAAATAACAACGTCGCCGTGCGGGTGATAATTACCCATTGTTTCGCCGCATATTTTCGCGCATTTTGTACGGCTTGCGCCAGGCGAAAGGTTAAGGTCGTTCATCGCAACAAGAATACGACGCTGCGAAGGTTTTAAACCGTCCCGCGCATCTGGAATTGCGCGGCTGACTATTACGCTCATCGCATAAGTCAAATAACTATTTTTGATCTCATCTTCGATTGCGAGTTGTATTAGTTTCGTTCCTTCGTTTTCAGACGGGTTAGAAAACAGTTGTCCTTCCGACGGTATATTTGTATCAGACATAATTAATATAAGGTATCAATTGCCAAATTAAATTTATACGGATCGTATTTGAAATTCATCAATATATGAAATTCATCAACAATGTAATATATACGTATCGTATTTAAAATTCAGTAATGTAAAAGCGTCAAAGTCTGCTATCCGAAGTTAGGCAGACGATGGTAAACTCAAATTCAAGCGCCAACAGTTTATAAGTTGAGCAGACTTTATTTTTGCAATCAGGATAACATGAATCGCCGATTAACAAACAGGCGAATATTATAACAACTCTAAAAATTTGTACCGCCCCCCCCTCTATTAAATTCATAATAAAATCTCTAAAATTCATTTTTTGTAACCACAAGAGAACTTTTTGTAATCACAGAGAACACGAAATTCACTGAGAAGAAGTTCACTTAAAAAAATTTAACGTTAAGGATTTTTTATGCGGCGGTATCTTATTACGGGCGGGGCAGGTTTTATTGGTTCTCATTTGGTTTCGGGGTTATTATTGCGTGGTGATTTTGTTACGGTGATAGACGATCTTTCTACCGGCAATTGGGGTAATATTGCTTCGTTTGAGTCGAATGAAAAATTTCGTGCGATTATTGCTTCTGCGGACGAGCGTTTATTGATGGAGCGCGAGGTTTCGCGGCATGATTTTGTTTATCATTTAGCGAGCGCCGTCGGTGTGAAGTTGATAATTGAGCGTCCTGTGGAAACGGTGCAACGTATAGTTCGGACGATGGACGTGTTGGTTGATGTTTGTATGCGTTATCGTGTTCCGTTGTTGTTGACTTCGACCAGTGAAGTTTATGGCAAGTCTGACCGTGTCCCGTTTTCGGAAGACAACGATATAACATTGGGGGCGACGTCGAAAAGGCGGTGGGCTTATGCGTCGGCGAAAATGTTAGATGAGTTTTTGGCGTTGGCGCATTATTATCAAACGAGTTTGCCTGTATTTATTGTAAGATTGTTCAACACCGTCGGACCGAAGCAAACCGGACAATACGGGATGGTTATGCCAAGATTTATCAATGCCGCAATTAAAAATGAACCGCTTGAAATTTATGGCGACGGTAATCAGCAGCGTTGTTTTTGTTCGGTTTTTGATATAGTTGAAGCGTTATTGAAATTTGATTCAACGCCGCAGGCTATTGGGCAAGTTATAAATCTTGGCAGTAATGAAGAAATTAGTATTCGCCAACTTGCAGAAAAAATTATTGATATTGTGAAGTCAAAATCGAAATTAAAATTCATTTCATACGAAGAAGCGTATGGACTAGGTTTTGACGACATGCGACGCAGAGTTCCAGACTTGACCAAAGCAAAAAGAATACTAAATTGGCAACCAAAAATTACGTTAGACGAAATAATAACCCAAATCTATAATCAAATTAAAAAAGATAAAAATTAGAAGGATCGCGGGCGTCTCGCCTGTATGCGGTTGTACTCAACCGCCAATGAGCGACGTTGACATCGCAACAGATTTTGGGTTTGCCTTACGGCAAATTGCAGCCGAGACGGTTGCGATCCGTCTGACGATTTTTTGTAACAAAAATTGTCAGAAGGATCGCGGGCGTCTCGCCTGCATGCGGTTGTACTCAACCGCCGATGAGCGACGTTGACATCGCAACAGATTTTGGGTTTACCTTACGGTAAATTGCAGCCGAGACGGTTGCGATCCGTCTGACGATTTTTTGTAACCAAAATTGTCCCACTTGTCCCTAAAAAAAATCTTTCTAATCTGTGTAATCAGTGGAGTCGCTTAATTTCGATAATTTTTTTACAAAACATAAAATGAAACTTTACGCATTTATTACGCCGGAGATGCCGAAAAACAACGGCTATCTCAAAATCGGCGAAACAAACGACAACGTTGACAAACGAATCAAAGAACAAGGTCATACGTTAAATACAAAAATCGTCAAAGTCTGGCAAGACGCTATTCTTACCGACCGCTCGCATATCGATAAACGTATTCATCAATACTTGCGCGACAAAGGTTTTCATAACCAAATATT
>JAISLW010000450.1 GCA_031277105.1 Planctomycetaceae bacterium
TTTTTACAACCATCAATCTCAACTAATTTTTGGCTCATCAAAATAATTGTAAAATTGCAAAACGATACAAACCTCTGATTCATTTTGCAACAAAGGGCAGTAATTTAACACATCTAAAATTTCACACAAGCCCCCCTGAATAAATTCGGAATGCGGAATGCGGAATTCGGAATTGAGGATTTTGATTTCAAATTTAAAATAATCTTTTTAATCTGTGTAATCTGTGGATCGAATTTTTTTGTCCACAGATTACGCAGATTAGAAAGATTTTTTTAGGGACGGATTGAAGGATCGCAGGCGAGACGCCTGCATTTTAGGATCGCGGGCGTCTCGCCTGCATGCGGTTGTACTCAACCGCCGATGAGCGAGGTTTTGATCGCAACCGCTTTATCGGTTGCCTATCGGCAAAGTGCAGGCGAGACGCCAGCGATCCGGTGGTCTCGCCTGCGAGCCGGTTGACTATTTTTTGTTACAAAAAATATTTGTCCCATCTGCCCCGCTAGGGACAACATGTCAATACAACCTTAACCCTCATTGCGTCCTTAACGGGACGCTAAAAATGCGTATCATTTTTTTCTACCAACATGTTGTCCCTAACGGGACAAATATTTATTGTTACGAAAATTGTCCCCCTACTCCCTACTCCCTACTCCCTACTCACTACTCACTACTCACTACTCACTACTCACTACTCACTACCATATATCCCCTACATCCTGAAACTTATTTTTTCATTATTTTTTGTACGATATTATCTGCTTTTGTTTTTATTTCTGGCGTTTCAATTAGTTCTGGCGCGTGATGTTTTTTTCTTTTTGCATTAATAATTAACGCTCCTTCACATCCCCAATGTTTATTGTACGAAAATTCGCCTACCCCATAAATATCACTTGCCGGATCGCTCTTTGTGAAAGTCGTCCACAAAAAGTTACGTAAACTTGCCGCCGCTTCATTTGCGTCGTCAACAATCACAATTAACGGAAATCCCGCCGGAAAATCCTTTGCCCGTAAATTGCCCGAACCCAATCCAACAATCCCCTCAACACAAAGTATCCCAGGCATTACAACCCTAGGATTATCACACGGAATAACACCCTCCAACGAATCACTCAATTCTCGCACAGGTTCGCCACTTACCGCAACAAACATTTTTGACCCCCGATTCAATTCGCCGCCCAAATAACCCGAATAATCAAGCGTGTCCGCATTCGTTTCCGTTACAAAATGCACGTCCCGCCGCCAATCAACCCGCAAAAGAATATGACGCAAAAAACCAACAACATCATAAACGTCCAATCTTGAATCATCGTCCTTCGACGCAATAAAAAGATACTTCGCAAGCGATAATTGACCATACCCCAAAATTGCATGCGCTATCGTATGCAACTCCGCCGCACGCCGCTTCTTGTCAAACGGAACATAACTCTCCCGCCCCAACGCCAACAACAAAGGATGAACTCCGGCTTCGTCAACCGCATGAACCGCCGCTAATCCCGCTATCTTACGCGGCACAACTCCACTCACAAGATTGTGTATAAAACGACCAAATTGAGAGTCCTCTTGAGGCGGACGACCAACTACCGTAAACGGAAAAATCGCATCCTTACGCCGCCACACCGCATCAACCTTCAAAACCGGAAACTCATGAGACAAACTATAATAACCAAGATGATCCCCAAAAGCGCCCTCGACCTTCATCGCAGCGCCCAACCTTCCACAAATACAAAAATCCGCCTCCGCATAAATCCCGCCATTACAAAACGGAACCCGCCGCCGCCCAAGTATCCCCGCAAAAAATAATTCGCTTACGCCCTCCGGTAAAGGCATAACCGCCGCCAAAATCATCGCCGGAGCGCCGCCAATAAAAATATTCACACGCAACTCCTCCCCACGACGCAACGCCGCCAAATGATGAGAAGCAATCCCACGATGAATCTGATAATGCAAACCCGCCTCAACATTCGGTAAATAATCATTGCCCGAAATCTGAACCCGATACATCCCAAGATTAGAAGCGCCCAAACCAGGTCGATCCGGATCCTCCGTATAAACCAACGGAAGCGTAATATAAGCCCCGCCATCCCCCGACCAACTCACTAATTGCGGCAACTTATCCAACGCCGTCCGACAAAAAAGAACCGGCGCACGCTTACAAGATACACGACGCGGACAAGAATAATAAAACGATAACAACGCCCCAAAACCAAACGAAAACATTGACCGCAATTTCACACGATAAGATAACAACGAAACCGGATCCGAACCCAACTCTATCGCATTACGAAGCGGCTCAATCCCATCGCGAAAAATATAATTTATCCTACGCTCCGTACCAAATAAATTAGAAAGCGCCGGAAATTCACAATTACGCAAATTAGTAAAAAGAACAGCAGGCGCGCCAAGCAAATAAAGACGACGCTGAACCGCCGCCAACTCAAGATAAGGATCAACAAAACCCGAATACTCAACCAACTCGCCAACTCGACGCAAATCATTAACACATTCACAAAGATTTAAATAACCCATAATTTTTTGTTACAAAAATTAGTTTAACAAATTACTCCCCGCTGCTTTTTAAGCGACAAAAAAGACCAGAAGGACAAATAGGACAGGAGGGACAATTTTTTCGGACGACAAGTTTTGACTTTTACATCGCTGAATTTCAAGTACGATCAATAAATATTTTACAATTTGTTACCGTTGTTTGGCACAATGTCAATTACGATAATATCTGGTTTACAATTAAATCTTATTCGCGGGGCGTTTCCGCGTTCTAGCCCTACTCCTTTGCTCACAATCAAGATTGATCCGTTTGGCAATTTGTGTTCTCCGCTTGACCACCTTAACGGTAAACCTGGCGTCATGTTCAAAAGAGGTCCAAAAAACGGAATACAAACTTGACCGCCATGCGTATGCCCCGCCAACATAAGATGCGCCTCTTGACCCGCCATCGCATAACTCGCAACATGACCAGCCATCAACACAAAACGCACATCCAATAAACGCCTCCTACGATCAAAAAAACGAGGATACGTATCAATTTTTTGCAACTTATACGAATCCCATAACGATACAAAAACTACGCTCAAATCGCCAATATTCATACGCGCGGTTTTGTCAAATACAATTATACCCGTCCCTTCAAAAGAACGACGCCAATCATACCAACGCGCTAATTCCTGATTGCCCTTAATCGCATAAACCCCGTAACGCGTCCGCAAATTCACTTCCTTCAACAATAAATTAAATTCACGTATCAACCGTTTCTCCGCTTCCGGACTCTTTGCCTGAATATAATCGCCGCCAAAAATAATCAAATCGGCATTCTGCTCTTTAAGCAAATTCAACGCCTTACGCTCATAATCGCCAATACAATCCGTTTGAAAATCCGCAAAAAACGCAACACGAACAGGACGAAATACCAAATCCGTCTTGTACTCATAACGCAAAACCTCCAACGCAAACGGCTCTATTAGTAACGAAATTACGCTAAAAAATAATATAAAAAAAGATACAAAAAATAATAAAATAGATAACCGCATTCGACGCTCATGTTTTTTGTTGCGCAAAATCAAAATCAAACCGGTCATAATCAAAAAAAAACTACCATGCCACGACAAACCATGAACAATTTTAGAAATATCGCCTAAACTAAATAATACCGCAAAAAAACAACCCAAAAACGCTAAACATAAAAATTTAAACAAAGATAAAAATGGACGCCGCCAAACTATATACAATAAAATTATATCAACAACCAACATCAAAAAATGATAAACAAAAATTAAAATCATCTGAAAATAAAAAAATAAATTAAAAAAAATTGTAACCGCTCACGAAAATTTTTTAGCCAATTACGTATTGGCAATTTTTTAAACTGTTCACACTTGAGTTTTCGTTTACCTTCGCCTGCCTTGCCTTCGGGCGGCAGGCTTTGACGCTTTTAAACTGTTCACACTTGAGTTTTCGTTTACCTTCGCCTGCCTAGCTTTCGGACGGCAGGCTTTGACGCTTTTAAACTGTTCACACTTGAGTTTTCGTTTACCTTCGCCTGCCTAGATTTCGGACGGCAGGCTTTGACGCTTTTAAATTCAAGTACGAACAGTATAGAAACAGGATGGACAAATGGGACAATAGGAACAATTTTTTGTTATAAAAAAATTGTCTCGCTTGTTGATCAAAAATTGTCAAAACGTAATTTAATAAACAAATTTCCGTGAACGGTTACCAAAAATCTATTTCGTTAAATTTCTAATTCCTAATATAAGCGTTGCCGTCTGATAGTTAGGCAGACGAAGGTAAACGCAAATTCAAATAATTATTGTAACAAAAATTATCGCTAACACTACTCGCAATCCCAATAGACCGCAAAATTTCCTGCAAGCATTTTGCTAAACGGATATTCATGAACGGTTTTAAAATAGTTAGGGCTTTATTTTTTTGCGGGGCTTGTATTTGTTATTAGTTAGATGGTAAAATTAAATTAGTAATTGGCAATATAAATTGAAATTATTTTGGCAACTTCTATACTATTCGTACTTGAGTTTGCGTTTACCTTCGCCTGCCTAGCTTTCGGACGGCAGGCGAAGGTAAATCGCAAATTAAAGTACGAACAGTTTAAAATAATTTTTGAAAATTTTCTTCTCAGTGAACTCTGTGTTCTCGGCGCTTAAAATTAAAAACTGGTTATTAGAAATTGCCTTTTGCAATAGAAGTAAATTCAAGTGTGAATAGTTTATACTATTCACATTTTAAAATGCGTTTTTTAGAGATACCCGAGCGTTGGAGATTGTCGTCCGATAGTATATATAGTATATGCAGACGGCGGCAAATGTTATTTCAAGTAAGAACTAATTAAAAATTATTGGAGGTTTTATTATGTTTTTTTCTGAATTTATAAATAGTCCTTTGATGGGAATTTATTTTATTTGTGCTGTTTTTGGCGGTACGTTATTGTTTCTTCAACTTATCTTGATGCTTTTTGGCATAGGCGGTATAGGCGACGGCGATATTGGCGATGTTGACGCAGGCGACGCTGATATTAGCGACGGCAATTCTCATACGATGGATATTTTCAAAATTTTGTCATTGCGGACAATTATTGCTGGGATCGCTTTTTTCGGGTTAGGCGGATTAGCCGGATTAACAGGGGGTACGTCAAAATTTGTTTCTGTTATTTTAGCCGGAGTTTCCGGTTCTATTGCAATTTATACCGTATATTACCTATACTTAAAAATCGCAAACTTAAAATACGACGGCTCAATTTCAAATGAAACATTAGTCGGCTCCGTAGGCAACGTTTACATAAAAATTCCCGCCGCCGAAACAGGTTGCGGGAAAGTTCTCATCAATCAACAAAACAGAACAATGGAATACGAAGCAATCACAGCAGGCAACGAAATCAAAACCGGCGTACCAATCGTCGTAGTCAGAATCGTTTCATCAACAACTGTTGAAGTAAAACCAAATTGAAAAAAATGTAACCGTTCACGGAAAAATTTTTTTCCATTTCCTTTTCTCCCTTTAACCCCCTGATTAAATTATGCCCCCTACATTTTATGTTATAGTAACGGTCGCTACGGTTTTGGCGGCGGTTATAATTCTTATGTTTGTCATTTTGCTTGCGCGTCGTTACCGGCGTTGTCCTAGCAACCGTATTCTTGTAGTTTACGGCAAGACCGGCAAGGCTCAAACGTCTGTTTGCGTTCATGGCGGCGCTCGTTTTGTTTGGCCTCTTTTTGAGGATTTTGCGTATTTGAGTTTAGAGCCGATGCAAATTGAGATACCGTTGCGCGGCGCTTTATCGATGGAGAATATTCGCGTTAATGTTCCGAGTGTTTTTACGGTTGCGATAGGAACGACGCCGGAACAGATGCAGAATGCGGCGATACGGCTTTTGGGATTATCGAAGATTCAGATATCAAAGCAGGCTGAAGATATAATTTTTGGTCAATTGCGTCAGGTGATAGCGTCGATGCATATTGAGGAGATAAATCGGGACCGCGAGTCTTTTTTGGCGAATATTACTACGTCGCTTGATCCGGAGTTGCGTAAGATAGGATTAGTTTTGATCAATGTTAATATAACTGATATTACGGACGAGAGCGGTTATATTGAGGCGATAGGTCGTAAGGCGGCGTCGGAAGCGATACAAAAAGCGCGAGGCGATGTTGCGGACAATGAAAAGATGGGCGAAATCCGCGTCGCCGAAGCGGAACAAGCAAAGGCAATTCAAGTTTCCAACGCCGTAAAAGTACAAATGATAGGAACACGCGAAGCGGAACGGGATAAAGAAGTCAAACTTGCCGAATTGACGCGGGATCAAGCGATACAAGTCGCCGATTTGAAAAAGGAACAAACAGTAGGCGAACAAGCGGCGGCGTTCCTTTGCGAAGCCCAAGTTAAACAATCAGAACGCGACATGAGAATACAAACTGCCGAAGCGGATGCGACGGCAGTCGAAGGCGAAAACAAAGCAAAAGCGACTGTCGCAGTATCGCAGGCGGAGTTGAACGTGCGGAAGGCGGAAGCGAATGCGGTGTCAATTGAAGGCGAAAACAAGGCGAAGGCGATTATTGCGGCGTCGCAGGCGGAGTTGCAAGTAAAGCAGGCGGATGCGTATAAAATAGGCGAAACAAAAAAACGAGAAGCGGAAGCGGCTGTACTCGCTTCGCAATACATCGCACAAACAAAAGCCGCAATCGCTGAAACAGAACTAATTGAAGCGAAACAACGCGCCGAATTTGAAGCGCCCGCAAAAGCGCAAAAAGCAAAAACTATCGTCGAAGCAGAAGCGCAAGCGGAACAACAAAGAATAAAAGCCGAAGGCGAAGCAAAAGCAATTTATGTTAAATTAGAAGCGGAAGCGAGAGGCAATTACGAAATATTAGCAAAGAAAGGCGAAGGATTACAACGAATTATTGAAGCGTGCGGCGGCGCCGAAAAAGCTTTCCAGTTGCTAATGTTGGAACATTTTGATAATTTAATAGACGCTTCCTCGAAGGCAATCTCGAATATCAAATTTGACAAAATTATTGTTTGGGACGGAGGAGGATCGCACGAAGGAGGTCAAAACGCAACCGCAAACTTCTTGCAAAACATGGCAAAAACTTTACCGCCAATGCTGCAAGTTATGAAAGAAATCGGCGGCGTCGAATTTCCAGAAACTATCGCAAAAATTATCAGCGCAAATGAAATAGAAAAAGAAAAAGAAAAATGAGAATCGCCAATACGTAATTTGCTAAAAAAATTTCCGTGAACGTTTACAAAAAAATAATCTTTCTAATCTGTGTAATCTGTGGATCATATTTTTTTGTCCGCAAATTACGCAGATTAAAAAAGATTATTTTAAATTTGAAATCAAAATCTTTAATTCCGAATTCCGAATTTAAAAAAATTCCGTGAACGGTTATGAAATTTTTTCGTTCTTAATTATTGTAACAAAAATTATGGTTCAATTTCAATCGCGTTATAAGTGTCCGAGTTGTTGGCGTTCTTTTCGGCTTGAGGATATACTTTGGGTAGCGGCTTCGGAGGAGTTGCGCGGCGACGAGTATTTATCGGAGTATGATTTCAAGCGTTTTTTGCCGCGTCATTTTACGCCAGGTTGCAAGGCGATAGACGAGTTTGGCAGCGAATGCGATCAAATTGCGTGTCCGTATTGTCATATTGAGACGCCGCGTGCGTATTTGGAATCGAAGGAGTTTATGGTTTCGATTGTCGGGTCTCGAACATCGGGCAAGACTTATTTTGTTACGTCGTTAGTTCATTGGCTTAAACGTTCTTTGTCTAATTTTGGTTTTTATTATTATGAGGCGACTTTTGCGAATAAGAACAGAGAATTGGAGATCAATATTGAAAAATTATTTCCCAATATTACCGTATCGCAAGAGCCGGTTGATCTGGCGGGAACGGCGCCGCAATACGGAGTTACCGTCAAAACGCCAAAAATAAAAACGCCCGATCAATTTGACGAATTTACTTATCCGATTCCGTTCATGTATTCGATTAAATCGAAGGAGTCGCCCGATGCGCCGAATTATTCAGTTTGTATTTATGATCATTCCGGCGAAGATTTTCGCGCAGGCGAGGATCATCCCAAAGCGCCGTTGACGCAACATCTCGGTTCGTCGGATGCGTTGTTTTTTCTGTTTGATCCAACGCAATTTCCAAATTTTATCAGAGCGTACAAAGAAAAGCAGGGTAAAAAATTTGAGCCGGACGAACTTGTCGGCGCTGAAAGAAACACGCTCGGCTCGTCCGAATCGTATCAAGACCAGCCGTATCTTATATTCGGCGAAATGACAAGACGAATAAAAAATAATTACAAAAATAAAAACGGGCAAATGCTCGGAACGATAGAAAAATATGATCGACCGATTATTATAGTCGTTTCAAAATGCGACGCTTGGATGTGTTTATTGGACGAGTCCGTGCAAAAAATTATTGCGAAAGGCTATCCTATGCCCGAAAAAGATACGGACGGAAAAGATATAACAGGCGCAAGACCGCTCTCAAAAAAACTTATAAAAATTGTCTCTGATGATATTCACAGATTGCTGCTTGAATATCGTCCGCAATTTATCAATGTTGTTGATAGTTTTGCGTCGGATGTTACGTTTATTCCCGTTAGCGCTACGGGATGTTCGCCGGCGCAAGACGGTTTCTTGCCCGGAACATTGCAGCCGATTTGGATCGGCGTTCCTTTTCTGTTTGCTTTGGCGAAACACGACGCAAAATTAGTCAAATTAGTTTAATCTTTTTTCAAAAAATAAATTTATCATGGCATTGGATTTTATTTGCACGTCTAACATGGGTTATGATTATTTTGGTTCTACCGAAAAACTT
Organism: Planctomycetaceae bacterium; assembly: GCA_031277105.1. GTDB lineage: Bacteria > Planctomycetota > Planctomycetia > Pirellulales > Thermoguttaceae > WRKP01. The sequence continues at coordinate 8,848 of JAISLW010000450.1, forward strand.
GACGGTAGAAATTATATTCCAACTGATTTTGTAAAATATCAAAACGCCTTGACGACAAGAACGACAAAACAGATCGATTTTATACCAAAAATTTTCGCATGTACTGAAAGATTGAAACGGGAAGAAAAAATAATCTCTCATATTATCCCAGCCGGAAACGACAACGCTAATCGACCTGGAAATTTTTTAGCGCATCATTTAGTCGTAGAAAAAGAAGACATAAAATGTTGTCGCGGCGGTCCCGCATGGTTGTTAAAAAAGCGATCTTTCTGTCAACAGTGGCAAAACGAAAAAACGAAAAAACAATACAAACGATCAATCATTCAACCAAATGATTATTTAAAAATTGATCCGCCGCAAACTTGGCTGAAATTTTTTCAAGACGAATGGAAATCCAATTTACAAAAAATTATCAACACGGTCGGCGATCCGAAAAAAAAATGTATTATTTTATTCGATAGAGAAAAACATAAGAGCGAAATTATTCTTGATTTATTTTATGAGGCGTTGTCATGGATTCAGGCGGACGAGCGATGGCAAGTAACTTTCAGTACATTCGCAACAGAACCGCTAAAAAATCTCGGCTGGCAATGGATAGGCGTTGAAAAATCAGACGAAGCGGCCAAACGAATTTTTTTGTACAATAAACCAACAATAATCGATTTGCCATAAAAAATAGAAAGAACACAGCCGATACGGTTGCGTTCCTTAAATTCCTAACAACAATTAATTTGACATGACTAATTCCGAAACAGTAAATACGGCTGAAAATTTACAATCGCGATACAAAAAAATTTCTACAGAGTTCAACGAATTACTCGCTGTTCAAGATGAATTTTTGCCCAAAATAAAACCGTTTAGCGAAAAATTAAACGAGTTATATGAACGATGTATTCGATTGCAACGAGAAAAATATAATCTTGAGTCAAATCTTCGGCAAGTAATTGAAGACGCTAAAAAGAGCAATTCCGATCTTAATAAAACGCTGCAAAAATACGAAAATATCCCGCAACAATTTAACGTCGTCCGACGCGTCCATGATTTTAAGTTTGCCGAATCTTTTAATTTGGCGCCGCTTGCGACTGGAGACGATTACTCGCCTAACAACGGACAAATTGAACAATATAATAGCAACACGCTACATTTTACGCCGAGTAATAATTCGATCTTGACTGATTTGATTTCGTTTGACGACGTTTCTTTTGTTACTTTTTATGATAAGTTTTTTGACAAAATAAAATTTAAAAAAGAAAATCATACGAACAATAATATTGAAGACGAAATTTCATCAACGACAAATTGGAAAGTTTATATTGACGACAAATCGTATTTGGACGTTAAACTTGTGCGGTTGAAAGCTGATGCGTGGTTTGAAGTTGCGTGGGATAAAAATATTAAGCCGGAAGAAATAAATATTGCCAACGCTTTATTATTTTCAGTGATAACGTTGAAAATCAATACTTATTATCAAGACTTGGACGGAACAAAATATGAAATTAAAAAATCATTATCTTGTCAACTCCTCAAACCGGAAATAATAACAATTATTCCGCAAGAACTAAAAACGACAAATAAATCAAAATTACAACCGCGTCAAAAAATCGCCGTCCTTGACTTGCATGATTTTGATTTTATGAAAGACAATTCGGTATTGCGGGCGTGGTTTATTAAAGAGTTGACGGATGCGGGAGAAATTGCGGCGACTAATTTTAACGGCGACGCAAATTTTGAATCTGCCGCAGATGATAATAATTCAGTTACTGACAAAATAAATGATACGCCAAAATTACCGCAAATAATTTTGACCGCAAACGCAAAAGAATTACAACAAAAAAATATTACAAATTCAGATTGTACGATCAGTTTGATCAAAGACGACGTAGAACTAATATTGTTCAAAAATAAAATGCAACTATTCCATAACCCCTAATCCCTATTCCCTAAAACTCTGTTCACTAATATTTTGTGAACGGTTATTTTATCTTTAGTTTTATATCCGATGCAATTTAGGCAAACGAAACTTCCGAATGGTCTTACGATTATTGCGGAGTTGAACGGCGATGCGTATTCTTCTTCGATAGGTTTTTTTGTTAAGACTGGGTCGCGTAATGAGTCTGTTGATCTTTTGGGCGTTAGTCATTTTTTGGAGCATCTTGTTTTTAAGGGTTCTGCGTCGTTGAGTGCGATTGAGGTTAATTGTCGTCTTGACGATCTTGGCGCCGATGCGAATGCTTTTACGGAGGAGGAGCAGACGGTATTTCATATTACGGTTTTGCCGGAGTTTGTTGGCGCTGCGATAGATCTTTTGGGCGATATTTTGCGACCTGCGTTTCGCAAGCGGGATTTTGAAATGGAGCGTCAGGTGATTTTGGAAGAGATACGAATGTATTGCGAGCAGCCGCCGTTTGGCGCCGACGCTATTATCCGCAAAATTTTCTTTGGCGGGCATCCGTTGGCGAACAGTGTTATCGGGCTTGAATCAACCGTATCGAATCTTTCTATTGATCAATTGCGGGCGTATCATGCGGCGCGTTATACGCCGGAAAATATCGTGGTTGCGGGAACGGGCAAAATTGAATTTGACTATTTTTGCGATTGCGTTAAAAGAGCGTGCGGCAAATGGGAATCAAGCGGACTATCAAGAAACAAAGGCGATCAACGTTATCGTATTAATGGCGCCGCCGGTTTTCATAAAATAACAAAAAAATCCGTATCGCAACAATATACGATGATGTTGTCGAATGCGCCGAGTGGAGTTGATAGTGATTTTTTTCCGGCGTTAATTTTGTCTGATATTATTGGCGATGTGGTGGGGAGTCGTTTCTATTGGGAATTTATTGACAACGGCGTTGCGGATACGGCGGGTATGTCAATACAAGAATATTCGGACAACGGTTTTTTTGACGCGGTGTTGGCAAGCGAACCGGCGGCAATGAAAAAAATTATCGAAAATGTAAAAAAAATATTTGCCGATATTACAAAAAACGGCATTACAAAAGGAGAACTAGAAAGAGCAAAAAATAAAACGCTATCAAGAATAATTATCGGAAGCGAAGGTTCGGACGGACGATTATTTACAGTCGGCGGAGATTGGGTAATGACCGGAAAATACAGAACATTGCAACAAGAATCAGAAATAATACAAAATATCACAATCGAAAACGTCAATACCATAATAAAAAAATACCCCCTAAATAACCCACTAATATTAACAATCGGACCAACAAAATAAACCCAAAAAAACTACTAAACTATCCGCAGTATTAAAGAGATTTTATGTGGAGATTGAAGTTATGACCAAAAGAATATTTTTCTTTATTTTGTTTGTATTCATTACAATAAATAGTAATGTTGCCTATTGTAATGAAACGCAAAATTTATTAAAACCGCAATTGAAATCTGAAGACCTTGATGAATTTACGTTAGACGAGTTGGCGGAATTTATTGCATCAGAAAAAATCTATGACGTATTTATATTTGGCATTGATCCGAATGATAGTAACTTCAAACCGGACGATTTGTCAGATATTGGTTTACGTCAGGTATTGCGAGTCAACAAAAAATTTGACAATGTAATAAATGCAATTGACGAGTTGCTCATGCTTAAATCAGAATCTTTTTTTGATAAAAAACAAAAAACAACATTGACGCATGAACGGAAAAAATTGGCAGCAGAAATAATCGCAATACGATCTTTTTATAATCAGACCGTCAAAAAACAAACGAAATTTAATAGCGAAACAACGATTATCTTTCCGCCTTCATATCCTTTTAAACTGTTCACACTTGAGTTTTCGTTTACCTTCGCCTGCCTAGCTTTCGGACGGCAGGCTTTGACGCTTTTAAATCGCTGAAATTCAAGTACGATCTGTATAATAGCGATGAAGAATTACGTTATTTTGATCTTGCCTATATTGTTATAGTTAAACGTAAAGAACTGACGGGAGAAGCAATACATGAATGGCAAAATCTTAATAATAAATTCAAAACCTTTCAAGAAGAAATGAAAAAATATCATATAGATAGCATTAAAAATTCTTTGCAAAACCAACTTGATGATAAACAACAGATTGTTTTTAAAAAATCGCATGAGTGTCTTGTCAATCTGTATTCAATTGAGCCTCGTGCGGATGGGGAGTTATTGGAATTATTTAGTAAGTCGAAATATCCTGAAACGGAGAAGGTTAAAATTTTGATGGAATTGAAAATTCCTTATAAAAATTATAGACGTTGGGAATCACAAGACCGAAAATTTCAAACAAACGCACAATTTATAGCATTGGATAAACCTACTCAAAATGTTACCCTAGAAAAACCAAACGGGAAAAAAACCGTCGTCAAATTATACGTCCTACGATACGCAGATAAAAAATATATTCAAGACTTGCTAAACGAAAAACCAAAATAGAATTTTTTTACGGGACAGGCTGGTAGTTGTACTTGTATTGAATGTGATTACAATGTTTATCTTTCGTATTTGTGGCGTGATGTTTTTAATAAAATCTGAGCCGAGATATTGCGGCTTGTATTTTGTTTAGAGTAGTTAAAAAATTAAATCAATCAATTAACTTTAAGGAGTTCAAAATGAAAAAATCTTTCAATCAAAATTTAACCGGATTTTTT
>JAISLW010000441.1 GCA_031277105.1 Planctomycetaceae bacterium
ATAAAGCCTAAAATATATATTTTAGACGTTGTGAAGTAATAAAATTTATTGGCGTCATAAACTCTACTGCGGCCCAAAATTAAAGGCAGTGGCGAAACGCCGCCTACCTGAACAAATGAATTTTTAGAGATACCCTAAATTGTAAAATCTAGAAAATCCGTTTTAAAATTCATTTTGAACGCCTACCTTACAGCGCTTGCGGTCTTGATCCATCATTCCATCAGGGAACTTCTAAAAACAACAAATTTATTTTTATTAACCACAGAGGACACAGAGAACACAGAGGAAATTTTTAATTGGATTCAAAACGTTATTTAATATTGTAATTGACTTTTTGATTTAAAATATTTTTAAAAAAATTATTCTCTGTGAACTCTGTGTTATCAGTGGTTAAATAAAAAAACTGGTTTTTAGAACTTGCCATCATTCCATAGGTTGACAGATTTTTATGTTTATCTAAAATTCACAAAGTTTTGATTTTGAGTTGAGCTTTTGGATTTGTGAATTTTGTGTTGTTTTTATTTTTTATTTGTAACCGTTCACGGAATTTTTTTAGGGACAGGAGGGACAAGTGGGACAATAGGGACAATTTTTTTGTAACAAATTTTTTGTAACAAAAAACCGTTCTCTAAAATTTCTAAAAAAACTACCCCCTACCCCCTACCCCCTAATCCCTACCCCCTACCCCCTAATCCCTACCCCCTATCCCCTACCCCCTATCCCCTAAAACCTAGCGCTTAAATTTTGAGAACGGTTACTTTTATTTTATTATGAACAAGTTTAAGATTTTTATAATTTTATTTACGTTAATTACTTTACCAGTTGATGCGTTAATTTTGGCTTTTCATCCTGTTGATGATTCTTTGCCGTTCAAAGCTTCTCAACCGGCGGCGTCTTCACGGTCTTCGTCTTTGTCTGTTTCTGATTCACCGCGTTTGCCAGTTCCGATATTACCGTCTTCTAATTCATCCGTTTCAGCGCCGCCTACAGAAGTTAAACCCGCTAAAACAAAAAATCAACACGAACCTTACCGCGTTTTTTTGCCAACCGGCGCCGACGGGAAAATTGTAGATAATATCGTTTGGCTGCCGGAAGAGTTTTTTAGATTACTCCATAAATTAACGCCAGATACGCAACAACTAAAATCCAATAACTGGAACATCGAATCAGCCGAATATACCGGTAAATTAACCGGCGTATCCATCGATCAATCTCTCGAAGTCGCCGAACTTAAAGCAGTCTATCAAATCGGAATTGAATCAGAAAACGTAACAATTACCCTGCCCGCATTACCGCTTGCAACAACCGACGCAACTTGGGACTCAATACCAATTCGAGCCGCATGGCAAATCGGTAAAGTTAATAGCAATACCGAAAAAAATGATAACAGAATTTTAACTTTTAAAATTGAAAACGCTAAACCCGGAATACATAAACTTGAAATCCCGCTCAAACCGCCAATAACGCAAAGCATTGATAATTTTCGCATCAGTTTCGATATTCCCAAAACACCAAACGCAAAATTAAAACTAATTATTCCGCATGTTGCGCCGCCAATCTCTATCGCCGAATCACTCGGCTCAATAACTTGCTCTACAATCCAAAACGCAAATAATCCAAACGCCCCCGAAACCGCTACAAATAATAACAACCAAAACCAAAAACAACTCGTCGCCGAAATCGGTCAAGTTACAAAACTCGCCTTGTCGTGGAACAATGATCTTTTTCGTAACGAATTATCCGGCGTTAAAGCAGAATCGTTTATCCAAATGCAAACGCGCATATCGCAAGTCGATATTAGAACGAAATTCAATTACAAAGTTACCGGCAACAAAATTCGCTACGTTAATATTTTACTCGACGATCACTGGCAAATATCAGGTCAATTTCTTTGCGACGAACATCAAATTGATCGAGTCGAAACAATCAACGAGTCAATAGAATCGCCGGACGGCGGCATTGCACGGCGTGAAATTGCGCGCGTAATATTCAAGAGTCCAGTTGCCGGTTCTTTTACGCTTCGCGCCGGTTTTGTGTTGCGTGATTTTTCGGGAATTGGTCATGTTCGTTTGCCCGATATTAAACCTTACCGCATAACAATAACTAAAACGGCGCTCGCAATTTTATCCGATCCGCTTTTAGAATTAGACTTGCCTGAACGCGGTCGCAATAAATCAATTTCACCCGATTGGAATACAAACTTTCCCGCAACGCCAACCGCAACGCCAACCGCCGCCGTAACCGGAAATTTAACCGCAGCCGCCGCTACAACTCTTGACCAAAAAACTTTCAGCAACGTCCAATTTCTCGCCGAATATAACATCAACCAAACGCAACCCGACTGGCGACTCGCAATTAAAACAAAATCTATCACGCCCAAAATTACACTCGTACAATCAGCATTACTCGACGCCGGAGACTCAACAATCCAATACGCCGCCGAATTTGAAACAGCCGCCGAAATGTTCAAACAAAATTTTACATTGCCCCAATCCGTCGCCGTCGAATCAATAGAAGTCGTCGATTCACAACGAAACGCAATACCAATAAGATGGGGACGAACTCAAAACGCAAAAATACAAAATAACGAAACCAGAATTGAACGCACAATATTTTTTCGTAAACCACTCGCCAATAAATACAGAATCAATATCATCGGACATTTCGCAACAAATAACATCAACCGAGCGCCATTGATAGAATTTGACAACGTCGAATTATCAAAAAACCAATTTGAACTATACCGCACAACAGCAATAATCGTACACGGAAACACAAACGAAACCATCTGGAAACCAGAAAATATTCAACGAAATCTTTTCGCTAACGCAAAATTTATAAGATCGTGGAATGCGTCAAATACAACAAATACAACAAATAACTTAATCTCGCCGCAACTAATAATCTCACATAATCGCCCCATAATTCAAGGCGAAATCATAACTACACTTTTCCCATTGCCAAACCCGCAACCCGCATCGCACACAACATCAACCAGTCGCGAACAACCAACAAACACAACAAATATTTCCGCTACAATAAATCCCGCCGATACAACAACGACAACGTCGCCAACGCCAACAATATCGTCAACAACATCATCAACAACAACGTCAACGATAAACTCTGAAAATAACTGGAGTGCAATATTTGACATAAATTGGCAAATTCCCGCCGGAGAATTAGAACAAATAAAATTTCAACTTGACGAAAATATTAACTATATTACATCAATTGAACCGCCCGTAACTTGGTCAATTGAACAACAACCAAACGGGCGCTCGCAACTTGTCATCACGCCGGCAGAGATTGCAAAAACGCAACGCCTAAAAATTCACACGACAATAAACGAACAAAATAGAACTATTTCATTGCCTAAAATTGTTCCGCAATGGCATAACGGCGAACAAGCCGAAATCAAAAATTACGTAATTTTGCCAAACGAAATTCAAACTGATATTGCCAATAGAATTATTGAATCAGAAATTGCCAAAGACGGCGGCGACGCAAAATTGCAACAGATTTCATGGAATTTATCCAATTTACAAAAAGTCGATGAAACGTTACGGAAAAAATTGATACAAGCGACGCAACAAAACCCAACGGCGCTCTACCTCGCCGCAACAACTAACGATTACTCCGCGTCAATCACACAAAACGGCGACAAACCTTCCGTAACTTTTTACGATGTGAATTTTTTTATTAACGATAACGGCAACCTTTTCGGTACGGCGACGCTAGACTTAAAAAATACTAGCGACGATAAATTCATAATAGCAATGCCTGAAAGTTACGAGTTGATAAAGATAACCGTTTCCGGCGGCGCTACCGGCGGCGGCAGCGTTAGCGGCGGCGGCGTAAAAATTGATCGTAATCGCTGGCAACTAGAAATTTGCGGCAGCGATTATCCGCTTCGCATCGGTTTAATTTTTCATGCCGTATTCGATTCCGCCCCGATGATTTTGCCGTTGCCCGTACTGGAAAACGTAGAAGTAAACGAAACGCTTTGGACAATTTCTTACGATAAAGACTCCGAGATTTCAAGGCGCTATTTTAATGTTTCTGTTACGAAGACGGCGGAAACGACGGAAACGACGGAAACGAAATTGTCGGGCAATAGCGGCGGCGGCGGCGGAATTATTGTAACGGAAATGTTAGGCAGGCAAATTCCAGCAACCGGCGAAACGGCGGCGGCAATGTTGTTTAAATTTGACATGGCGCGTCTTGATAATTTATTGTTTATTGCGGCGGGATTGCCAACTCCGGCGGCAGGAAAAAACGTCGAAATTAAACGATGGTTTACGCAATGGGAACAAGAATGGACAGGAATAAACAGAACGATAAATTATCTCAAAACAACTTATCCGTCAATTCTAAACAACGCCGAAAATAAAATCCTGCTGACGCCAACGCAAGAAAAAAATTCAGGACAACGCTCGATTAACTCAATAATCAGTCTAATGGACTCGCCGGAAAAATCACTGCAAGCATTGCAAATACGCAGAGACCGAGAATTGCACCGATTGGGAATTATTGTAACGGAAAATCTGGTCTTGCCGTCTTTAATTGAATCGAATCCGGTTGTGTTGTGTAGAATTAGTATGACGAAGGCGGGAGCAAATTTATTCGGAACTGTCAAAGGCGGGATTAGTGAAATACGTTTAACGCCGGTTACGGAAACAAGTAAATTTGCGGGTAATTTCAATTTTATTTTGAGGGCGATTATAATTGCGGGAATTTTTGCGGCGGCAATTATAATTTTGCGACGTTATAGGAAGATTAGTTTGAAAGAAACTTTTTTACGTTATCCGATATTTTGGTTTATAGGTTTTGGTTGTTCAATGATAATATTTTTTCCCGACGGCATAATCAGCGTTGCAATTATCGTAACAACATTATTGGCAAGTCTAAAAAAGAAAAATATAAACCTTACCGGAATTTCCACAACACAAGAAAATAAAAAACAACCCTCAAATAAATAGACGACATAAAGATCGCAAGCGAAACGCCCGCGATCCTGAAATGCCCGCGATCTTGAAATGCAGGCGAGACACCCGCGATCCTGCGGCGAGTACGATCCTTTGCGCATGCATTCCTTTTTTTGCAGGCGCAACGCCTGCGATTCTTACGCACGAACCCCTAAAATCTTACGATTAAAAATTCCGTGAATGGTTACATAATCTTTCTAACCTTGCGCAAAACTGCGGATTGATTTTTGAACGATCCGCAGTTTGCGCAGATTAGTCTGATTATCAGTTGACGTATCTGATTATCAATTAGCGTGAAAATAATAACTCCGTATAAGTTGGTAAGGGCCATAGTTCGTCATCAACTAATTCCTCTAACTTATCCACAGTTTCGCGCAATGATTGCATTGCCGGTAAAATTTTGAAGCAACAATATTCAGCCGTTTTCAATGTTTCGCCTTCGGGCAATTTCGCTACCGCTTCCTTCAACGCGCGAAGTTTGCTAATCAATGCGTCAAGCGAATCGTCTAGTTCGCTTAACAACGTTTTTTGCGGGGCTGTTGTCGCCGCTTTTATCAGCGTAGTTTTGTAATTTAAAGCAGCCGGTAAAATCATCGTTCCCGCAACCTCTAACGCTGAAGCCGCTTCAATATTTATCGTCTTGATATAATTTTCCGAATAAATTTCATGTCTTGAATCCGCTTCGCTCTTGCTGAACACATTATATTTTTCGTATAATTTTATCGACTCATTAGCGTTGATTAACGACAAGCAATCTACTGTTGTTACTAGATTGGGCAAACCTCTTTTTTTGGCTTCGGCTTTCCATTCGTCCGAGTAACAATTTCCGTTATAAATTACTGCGTTGTGTTTTTTAATTGTTTCTGAAACTAGGTCATGCACGGCGATATTAAATTCTTTCCCGCCTTTCAGCGCTTCCTCTAATTTACCCGCCATGTAATCCAAACTTTCCGCAACAATCATGTTTAATATTGTTGTTGATCTGGCGACGTTTTGGCTTGATCCAACTGCTCTGAATTCGAATTTATTTCCGGTGAAAGCAAAGGGACTGGTTCGGTTGCGGTCGGTGCTATGACGGCTTATCGGCGGCAAAGAAGAAACGCCAATTTCTATCGGCGCTAACTTTTTCGACGACGTTGCGGTACCTTGTGCAAGTTGATGAAAAACTTCTTCAAGAGCGCTGCCAAGAAAAACTGACATTATCGCCGGAGGCGCTTCGTTTGCGCCGAGTCGGTGATCGTTTGAAGCGCCGCTCACGCCCATCCGCAATAAATCGCCGTGCAAATGAACCGCCCGCAATACCGCCGTCGCAAAGAATAAAAATTGTGCGTTCTCATGCGGCGTTTCGCCAGGATCAAGTAAATTTTCACCGTCGTCGGTCATAATTGACCAGTTATTATGTTTACCGCTTCCGTTGATTCCGGCAAACGGTTTTTCATGCAGCAGACAATGAAAACCATGACGGGTGGCAATTGTACGTAACAATTGCATAATCAACATCTGATGATCAGACGCTATATTCGCAGGTTCAAAAAACGGCGCAACTTCAAATTGCGCCGGCGCAACTTCATTATGACGCGTGCGAACCGGTATCCCAAGCAACACCAATTCATACTCGAACTCCGTCATAAATCCAATTACGCGTTCTGGAATAGAACCGAAATAATTGTCTTCTAGCTCTTGACCTTTGGGCGGTTTTGCGCCGAATAACGTGCGTCCGGTAACAAGCAGATCAGGACGCAACGCCGCCAAACGACGGTCAATTAAAAAATATTCCTGCTCGGCGCCAACTGTTGAAAATACGCGACTGGATTGTTTATTGCCAAAAAGTTTCAGAACCCGTAAAGCGTGTTTTTCAAGCGCCGCCATTGACCGCAACAACGGCGTCCTCATATCTAACGCCTCGCCAGTCCAACTAACAAAAATCGTCGGAATAACTAGAGTCGAACCGTTCTTATGACGCAACACAAACGCAGGACTGGAAGGATCCCAAGCGGTATAACCGCGCGCCTCAAATGTCGCCCGCAAACCGCCGGACGGAAAACTACTCGCATCGGGTTCGCCGCGAATTAATTCGCTGCCGCTAAAACGCGCTATCGAAGCGCCGCCGCTAACAGGCATGACAAAACAATCATGCTTTTCTGCCGTACTGCCGGTCATCGGTTGAAACCAATGCGTAAAATGCGTAGCGCCATGTTCTATCGCCCAATCAAGCATTACTTTGGCGACTGTTTCGGCTATATTGGAATCTAATTGTTTTGAACTTCGAATCGTTTCTTGCAAAGATTCAAAAACTTTTTCGGGTAATCGTTGACGCTGGACGGTTTCGTTGAAGCAATGATTACCGTAAAGAGATGCTAAATCGGCTGTCTTGTTAGCGAAATTTATCGCCGACGAATTCGGATCAGCCGCAACACTAACGAGCGTCTTACGACGAACATTGATTGTTGACATGTTGTAATTCCTCTGGAATTTTAAGGGTTGATGGTTAATCTTAAACTGTTCGTACTTGAATTGGCGTTTATCTTTGCCTGCCTAGCTAACGCGCGGCAGACTTTTACGCCTTTTAAACTGTTCGCACTTTAATTTGCGGTTTACCTTCGCCTGCCTAGCTTGCGGACGGCAGGCTTTGACGCTTTAAAATCGCTAAATTTCAAGTACGATCTGTATAATCAATAAATGTCAAGTACGATCCGTATCTTTCAACGTTATCGTTAATCAGAATACAAACTTTAAATAAATCATACTTGAACCGCAACAGTAAAAACGTAAATGCACGCATCACAATAAACGCAAACAGGCGGCGCTAAACTAAAATTCAAGCGTAAACAATTTAAACAATCGTATTGTCAAAATGTTAAATACAATTGATCTGCCAAATGAAAATAGACGGTTACATTTGGAAGTATTGAACAGTTTAATGTTCTTGACGCAAACGTTAAATCGTATGCGTCCGAAACAATATCGCATACTCTATGCCATTCGTCAATCGCATCGTAAATTTTGACATATTAAAAAATATTAAAATTAATCTTAAAACAAAAAAATTATACTTAAAGAAATCAACGGCGGCGGAAAATTTATTAAAATCAGATTGTATTAAATGATTATTGATTTAGTTAGTAAAATTGTAATTTACGCAAATTATTTTTTTATCCGAAATATAAATCACAACAAAAAAGTAATTATTGCCCAATATCGAACCTACAAGACGACAAAAATGTTGAATGCTAAAAGGCAAAAGTAACATTTTTGTTGCAAAAAAATTATCGCAACAGAATGAACAAAACCATCTCGCCTACAAACGATCCAATAGGCTAAAACGCATCGCAATTTTTGAATCATGTAATTTAGGACAAAAAAATAATTCCAAAAACTCATAAATTAAAAACTATCCCCTATCCCCTACCTTCTATCCCCTATTGTCATAATTAAATGTTTTGTTATAAATGAGCGACTTGTTTGTAACTGTTTGCGGGGATTGTGTGAGATTGTTTTGAATGTTGTTTTGAACGATTGACGCGAGCGGTTGCTAATGTACATTAACAAACCAAACCAATTATTATTACAATCGTACTAATATTACAAATTGTATTAAAGGAGTTTTAAACATGTCTGGAGATATTCCAAACAAACCCGAAACTGTCGGGCAACAATTACAATTGAACGATGCGAATGTTACTGCTAATTACGTCAATTATTGCAGAATAACAGGAACGCCGGAAGAAATAATCCTCGACTTCGGATTAAACACGCAACCGCTCGCTTCAAACGAACAATCAATCACCGTCTCAAACAGAATCGTTACAAGTTTCTACACCGCAAGAAGAATGCTATTAACTCTACAAGCCGCCATCCAAAGATACGAAAACGCATTCGGAGAAATTGAAATAGACGTACAAAAAAGAGTCATAAATAAATAATAAAATAAATAATAATCGTTCATGGAAATTTAAACGATAGGTTTTAGGGAATAGGGCGTCAGGGGTTAGGGAGTAGTTTTTTAGAAAACTAGAGAACAGATTTTTTGTTACAAAAAATAGTCCCACTTGTCCCTCAAAAATTACCAAAACGTAATTTAATAAATAAATTTCCGTGAACGGTTACAATAAATAAAATTCGGAATGCGGTATTCAGAATTATGGGAATAATTTTTTTGTAACAAAAAATCGAGAAGGAACACAGGCGCCCCGCCTGTATGCGGTTCTACTCAACCTCAAGTGATTGAGTTTTTTATTTCAACCGCTTTATCGGTTACTGTTGGCGCCTTGTAGCCGAAACGGTTGCGATCCTACGGACGATTTTTTGTAACAAAAAATTCTTTATAATCTGCGTAATCTGTTGACTATTATAATTCCGATATAATTCCGAATTTAAAACCTTACTTTTTTTACTTTCTTTAATATTATTAAAAGATGTCTTGGCATGAAATTCAAGGACATGATTCGATATTTGAACGTTTTCGGGCGGCGCATTTGCGTGGTCGGTTATCGGGTAGTTTTTTGTTTATTGGCGATTCGGGTATTGGTAAAAAGCGGTTTGCGTTTGCGATTGCCAAAGGTTTACTTTGTCAAGGCGACGGCGGACGGCAACTAGAACCTTGCAATACTTGCGAATCTTGCCAGCAATTCAGATACAATACGCAACTTAATCAACAAAGCGCCGTTGCCACGCATCCTGATTTATTTTATATTTCTAAACCTGTGGACAAATCATTTATTCCTCTTGAATTGTTGATTGGCAGTAAAGAGCGGCGAGGCGAAGAAGGATTTTGTTTTGATATTTCAAGAACGCCGTATCTTGGTAAACGCAAAGTCGCAATTTTAGACGACGCTGATTATCTCAATTCTGAAGGCGCAAACGCAATACTAAAAACGCTTGAAGAACCGCCGCCGGATTCCTTAATCATACTCATCGGAACATCGACGGCAAAACAATTGCCGACTATTCGTAGCCGTTGTCGTATCATAAGATTCACGCCGTTGCAACCAAGAACATTAGCCGCAATATTATTAAAAAACGAAATCGTAGCAACTTTAGAACAAGGATTAAGTTTAGCAAAACGAAGCGGAGGAAGCTTCGACCTTGCAAAAGAACTATACGATGAAGCCATCGATAAAATACGCGCCGAATTAGATAAACAATTTACAAGCAAAAATATTAACTCGGTAAATATCGCTACGCAAATAAATAATTTCATTGAAGAAGCCGGAAAAGAAGCGCCTGCAAGAAGAAAAAGATTAAAAATACTACTGAATATCGCAATAGAACATTTCCGAGAATCATTAAAACAATCAACGTCATACGACTCAATGATAACCGCTGCTGAAAGATTAAATCACACGCTAGAAGCCGCAGAACAAATCGACATGAACGCAAATTTACCATACGTCGTTGAAGCATGGTGCAATAAATTATAAAAAAAAATTCTCTAAAATTTCAATTTGTTTTTCTATACTTATCGTATTTTTTTATTACTTTATTTGTAACCGTTCACGGAAATTTGTTTATTAAATTACGTTTTGGTAATTTTTGAGATACAAGTGAGACAGACGGGACAAGTGGAATGCAATGACGGACATGATTGGGCATCTCTAAAAAACTACTCCTATTTCCTAACCTCTAAAATTTATCGTTTAAATTTTCGTGAACGGTTATTTTATTTTTTGTTCTTTTAATTGTAGATTTAACGTGTTACGTTCCCAAAAAATGCCGTTGGCGTAACCTTGAATAGTTTTGTTTGATTCGGCGGCGGCTAGTCGTTTTTCCGTCCATAAGCAATACTCTTTATTCATTTCAATTCCGGCGTAACATCTGCCGAGTTTTTTGGCGACTACCGATGTTGTTCCCGAACCTAAAAACGGATCAAAAACTATTCCGTTGACAGGACAACTTGCAAGAATCAATTTAGCGATTAACTTCTCTGGTTTTTGTGTTGGGTGATCGGTGTTTTCGGGCATTGACCAATATGGTATTGAAATATCGTCCCAAAAGTTGCCTGGATATGTTAAGCGGAAGTTGCCGTTTTCGGTTTCTTCCCAATCTTTTGGTTGACCGTTTTGGCGGTAGGGGGCGATAACTTTTCGTTTCTGTTTGACTGCTTCCACGTCAAAATAATAATCGTCGCCTAACGTGCCGAACCAAATATCTTCAGTTGTGTTTTTCCAATTAGATTTAGCGCCGCGACCTTTTTCGCGTTGCCAAGTTATTCGGTTACGGACGATAGTATGTTTTGACATAATCTGATACAAACAAAACGTACTCTTCCAATCGCCGCAAATATAAACAGAACCGTTAGGTTTCAAAATCCTAATAATTTTCGGAAACCAACTATTCAGATATTCAAGATATTTTTCATCGTCTATTTTAGCGAACTTAACGCCGTTAAAATTCTTGCTGAGATTATAGGGCGGATCGATAATCAACAAATCGGCAATCCCAACCGGCAACAAGTCAACAACATTCATCACGTCGGCGTGTATTGTCTTATTAAGAATCTGTTCCAGCGTCAACGAAGACTGTGGATAAACCAATTGACGTTTATAATACGCACGCTCATCATCGGTAATCGTCAACGTCCTATTTCGCAATGCACGATTCTGCGTTGTCATTATGTTAGTTAATTTATAAAATTTATGTTACAGTTCAAAAAATTTTTTAGAGACATTAAGGACAAATTTTTGTTACAAAAAAACAATTGGGCGTCTCTAAAAATTCATTTGTTCTGCATTACGGTTTTTGTTGCTGATAAATTTTAGTATTTCACAATGTCCCAAAGACATCTATTTTATGCATTATGAATTATTAAAATTTACTGATAGCATAAACTCCATTGCGGTCCAAAAAATAAACACAGCGGCGAAACACCGCCTACCTTTTTACAAAAAATGAATTTTTAGAGACGCCCATATTGTATGAGTTGTAATTAGGTTTGCTAAATATAGTCCTAGTATTATTGCGGCGATTCCAAGAATATTTTGTCCGAATAAATTTATTGTGAAGTATAGATATTTTTGGTTTGCGATTAGTTGTTGATTTTCGTATGCGAATGCGGAAAATGTTGTGAAGCCGCCTAACAAACCGGTCAAAATAATCGTTTGCCAATACGCGGCAATAAAACCATTGGCAATAAGACCTGCAACTAACCCAAATAAAAAAGCGCCAATCAAATTCACCGCCATCGTGCCAACAGGAAATCCAACGCCAAAAAGCAAAACGCTAAAATACGTCAAAACATACCGCATAACCGTTCCAACTGCGCCCGCAATCGCAATCCCAATTATTTGAATAAACATGTTAATTTGATCCCGCCGTTAAACATTTTGTCCATAAAAAGACGAAAAAAATTATTGACAATTATCGTTACAAAAAATATAAATCTGGCGCCTCTATACTGCTCGTACTTGAAATTCTGCGGGGTATCTCTAAAAATTCAATTTTTTGTAAAAAGGGAATCGGCGTTTCGGCACGGCGTTTAATTTTTTAACCGCCTATCTGGACAAATGAATTTTTAAACTATTCGTACTTGAGTTTGCGTTTACCTTCGTCTGCCTAGCTTTCGGACGGCAGGCTTTGACGCTTTTAAATCGCTGAATTTCAAGTACGAGCAGTATAGAGACGCCCCACAGAGAATATTTTTATTAATCACAGAGAACACAGAGGAAATTTTTAATTGGAGTCAAAACGTTATTTAATTTTAAACTGTTCGCACTTGAATTTGCGTTTACCTTCGCCTGCCTAGTTTTCGGACGGCAGGCTTTTACGCTTTTAAATCACTGAATTTCAAGTACGATCTGTATATAATTGATTTTTTGATTTAAAATATTTGTAACAGTTCACGAGATTTTAGAAGCGTAGAGTTTTAGGGTGTAGGCGATAGATTTATTGTTACGAAAATTATCATTCTATACGCTACATACTATCTGCTAAAATCTTTTGCTTAAATTTTCGTGAACGGTTACAAAAATTATTTGAACAACATCTTGCTCATTTATTGGCGATACTTAATGGCGTTTTTTAAAAAATCTTTTTGCGTTGGCGGAATAATCTTAGCAGGTCTTTTAAGTAATCTTGGCTTGTTTCAATATTCATTTGATCGACTCGGCATCGTTTTAGTGTTTCTGCTATTTGGTTTTCGCTTTTTTTTTGTAGTAAAGCGAGTTGTTTTCTGACGTTTGCGTTGGCGGCGTCGATTTCAATTATTTCTCCGGTTTCGGCGTCTTCCAATGTAATTAAACCTACGTTTGGAAATTCGTTTTCTCGTTTGTCAAATAATCTCAAAGCGATAAGATCATGTTTACTCGCTAAAATTGAGATTGCTTTTTCTTGTGGGTTACGGTTTTTTAATAGTTTGCTTTCCGGCGAATATTGCGATCTAAACAAAGAATCAACCCAATCGGCATTGCCCACTCTTACGATATTATTGCCAAAATCTGAGCCGGTCGATTTTGGTTTATTCTGTGAATTGTCAAACACGCCTGATACCAAAAAATCACTCAACAAAAAAATCACCGCCCGCCGCTTTTGAACGCAATTAACATAATCCAATACTTGACGTAAATCAGTCCGGCTTGCTACCGGTTCTATTACCAAGAGGTCGCGTATAAGTTGCAACACATTTGCCTTGCCTTTACGGGGGCGGTGATAATCTATCACGCCGTCGGCAAATGTTATCAAACCGACTTTGTCATTATTTTTCAACGCCGAAAACATAAGAGTCGCTGATACTTCTATTGCCGCTTCCATTTTGGAACGCAACGTCCCAAAAACGCCCGAAGCCGATACGTCAATCAAAAACAATATCGTCAACTCGCGTTCCTCGACAAAACGTTTAATAAAAGGTTTGCCCGCTCGCGCCGTAACATTCCAGTCAATTGACCTAATATCGTCGCCAGGCTGATATTCGCGAACCTCGTTAAATTCCATACCGCGACCGCGAAATACGCTCTTATATTGACCAGAAAAAAATTCGTTGACCGCACGATTGGCAACAATCTCTATGCGACGAACCTTCTTCAATAACTCGGATACTTCTAACATAATTTTTTTAAATTCAGATTACAAAATAAATGAAATAGGTCTTTGGGCGTCTCTAAAAATTAATATTTTTGTAAAAAGGTAGGCGGCGTTTCGCCGAAACGCCACAATACGCACAAAATAATTATTAAATTTTAATACTTCATAACGTCTATACTGCTCGTACTTGAAATTCGGCGATTTAAAAGCGTCAAAGCCTGCCGTCCGAAAGCTAGGCAGGCGAAGGTAAACGCAAACTCAAGTACGAATAGTTTAAAATATATATTTTAGACGTTGTGAAGTAATAAAATTTATTGGCGTAATAAACTCTACTGCGGCCCAAAATTAAAGGCAGTGGCGAAACGCCGCCTACCTGCACAAATGAATTTTTAGAGACGCCATACTCGTTAAAGTGACATTCTAAAAAACAGTTTTTTTATTTAAGCGCTGAGAACGCAGAGTTCACGGAGAATAATTTTTTTGTTATAAAAAAATTGTCTCCCTTGTCTCTTGTGTTCCGCTTGTTTCTCCAAAATTGCCAAACGTAATTTGACAAACAAATTTTCGTGAATTGTTACAGGATTTTTATTATCCGTTTTTATTGATTGTGTAAATTGTTTGTATCATTTCGGCGGAATCTTTGAATTTTGTTTTTGATTTTAGTGCGGCGTCGATTAGTCGTCTGGCGTCTGATTCGGAGTGTCCTAATGTAACTAGCGCTTGATAGGTTTCCGAAACTACATCGACTTGTAATTCGCCTTCGGGGATATTTCCGCTGACCAGTAATGCGAATTTTGGCGCTTTTCTTCTTAATTTTGCGACAATTCGTTCAGCCATTGCGTTTCCTATTCCGGGCAAACTTGCCAGAAATTTTTCATCTTTTTCTTCTATTGCCGTTGCAATTTCCCGTACTGGACGCACCATTGCTCTCAATGCTTTCCTTGTGCCGATGCCATCGACGCTACAAAATAAATCAAAAAATTCACGTTCTGCTTGTGTAAGAAAACCAATCAAACGCGGCGTCATTTTACCTTGTGGGTTACCGTCAATCGAATAAATAGTGTGTAGCGAAACTGTCTTTCCGATTTCGTCTTGAAGTTGGCGGCGAGTGTACTCTGGAATCAATACTTCGTACTCAAACGGATTAGATGAAATAATCGCAAAATCCGTATGAAGCGCTACTAATTGACCTGAAATTTTAGAAATCATAATTGATGAAAAGTATAATTAAATTGTTTATAACCGTTCACGGAAATTTTTTTAGCAAATTACGTATTGGCAATTTTTGAAGGACAAGTGGAACATGAGGGACAAGGGACAAGTGAGACAATTTTTGTAACCGTTCACAAAATTTTAGAAGCGTAGAATTTTAAGGGAATAGGGGATAGATTTATTGTAACGAAAATTGTCCCCTTACAACCTACACCATATCTCTTAAAATCTTTTGATTAAATTTACGTGAACAGTTTCAAAAATCATATCACACAATAACACAAAACTCAATCACAATCAAATATAATCTGATCGTCTCGCCTGCATCCCAGGATCGCAAGCGTCTCGCCTGCATTCCAGGATCGCAAGCGTCTCGCCTGCATTCCAGGATCGCGGGCGTCTCGCCTGCATGCGGTTGTACTCAACCGCTAATGAGCGAGGTTTTGATCTCAACCGCTTTATCGGTTGCCTATCGGCAACATGCAGGCGAGACGCCCGCGATCCGTTGGTCTCGCCTGCTTTTCAGAATCGCAGGCGCTTCAGAATCGCAAACAGTTCGCCTGGTGTTTCTTCAGATTCGCAGGCGTCTCGCCTGCATTCCAGGATCGCGGGCGTCTCGCCTGCATGCGGTTGTACTCAACCGCTAATGAGAGGTTTAATATCTGGGCGTCTCTAAAAATTCATTTCTGTCCCGTTAGTGACAACATGTTGGTAGAAAAGCAACGTCAAAAATATATTTGTCCCGCTAGGGACAAATATTTATTGTTACGAAAATTGTCATTGTGTTATTATTCGTAAACGCCCCACATTCCTGGCGCTTCTTCTAGTTCGATTCTTAATTTGTATTCCGCCGTGTTTGCTTCGAAAGCGGCGTATTCTTCTAGCATTTTATGAAATGTTTTTGCGATATATTCTGCAAGTAATTCGGTCGTACTGTTGACGAGCGGCAAGACGAGCGTGTCATTTGCCGGAAAAGACCAACGTAACGGCGGCAAAATTACGTTGACAGAATCATCAACGTACCGGATTTTTATGTAAGGATGATTCGCAGGCAAAAGTATTTTATGCGATAACGTATCGCAGATTTTTTTAAGCGCGTCATAAGCCGGTAAAAAATCAACAACATAGCCAAGTTTACCTAGCGGACCAACTATCTCAGCCCGAACACGAAAATTATGACCATGCAACGCCTCAACTTTTTCAGGATTGCCAAATGTTATAAAATGCGACGCCGGAAAACTCAACGCATCGCTATCAAATCGAATTGAATAAGTCATGTTAAAATTAAATGTCTAATTTAAACTATTCGTAAAACTATTGTTCGTCCTTAAATTGGCGTTTACATTTGCCCGTCTAGTTATCGGACTGTAGGCTTTGACGGCGCTGAATTTCAAGTGCGACCAGTTTAAAAATTCCCAATACGCATCGTCAACCAATTACATGTTGACAATAATAATCCTAATGGTACAAATTTTACCCAAACGTGTAAAGAGATTTTTTGTAACCGTTCACGGAAAATTAGGCGGAGGTTTTAGGGAATAGGTTTTAGGAAATAGGGGATAGTATTTTTTGTAACAAAAAATTGAGAAGGTTCGCAACCGGCTCGGTTGTAATTTGCCGCAAGACAAACAAAAAGACTATTGCAATGTAAACCTCGTTCATTGGCAGTTGAGTATAACCGCTAGCATGCGGGACGCCTGCGATCCTTCAGACGATTTTTTGTAACAAAAATTGTCCCTATTGTCTCTCCAGTCCCTCTTGTCCCTGAAAAATCGCCAATACGTAATCGCTAAATAAATTTTCGTGAACGATTACGTGAATTTCAAGTGCGATCAGTATAACGCCAATTTATTAACTATTGACATTAACGATGCCGGTACGATTTATATTTTTTGATTTGGGCAATGTTTTATTTAGATTTAGTTCCGAACTAATGTTGGGTCGGGTTGCTGGGGTTGTGGGTTGTTTGGTTGGCGATGTATATCGATTGATTTATGAGGACGGTTGGGAGTATAAACTTGAAACGGGCAAGGCGACGGAGCAAGAATTTTTTGACGCAATTTACGCCAAGTTCGGATGTAATTTTGACCGTACAAAATTGGCGGATGCGTTCAATGATATTTTTACGGAAATAATAGAGACTCGTTCTTTTCTTGAGTATCTTTCGTCGATTAGTTTCCCGTGTGGTATTTTGTCCAATACGAGTTTAAGTCATTGGAATCATATTGTTTCAAAGTATCCTTATTTGATCAAATTGATACCTTGCAATTATGCGTTTAGTTTTGAATGCGGTTCAATGAAACCGGAACGGGTTATTTTTGAGTACGCAATGAATATTGCTCAAAAAGCAGTTGGCGGCGAGAAAAAACTTGAAGCGTGTGAAATATTATTTATTGACGATTTAGCAAAAAATATTGAGGGCGCAATAAATTTCGGATTTGACGCAATACAATTCACAAATTGGAAACATGTAGAAATAGAACTAAAAAAACGCAGATTTTTAAGCCTTGACTTCGCCGAATTTCAAGCACGAACAATATAGAAGAAACGTAACCGTCGCGGCTGCAGGTTGTCAACGGCGCAGGAACGTAGCCGTCTCGCCTGCACGGCGCCAACGGCAACCAAAAAAATAGTTGAGATCAAAAAAGCCATTTTAGCGGTTGAGTAAAACCGCATGCAGGCGAGACGGTTGCGATCCTAACCTTCAACGATTTTAATTTCATCTTCCGTCAAACCGTATAATTTATAAACTAAACTATCTATTTTTGATTCTAATTTTGTTGTATTGGCGTTATGTTTTTTTGATTTGGCGGCAATAATTTTATTTACGAGTGAGATTATTGGTTGTTGTTTTTTTAGCGTAATTGCAGGAATTGGCAAGTTACGTAGATGTTCAGGATAAATGTTTAAGCCGTTGCCGCGAATATTTGTCAATAAAACGGCGGCATATTTTGAATTTAATATTCCTAACAAATATCGCAAATCTACTTGTTGCGATAATGATTCCATTTCATCGCGATCAAGTCTGGAGTAGCGGCTTATGCTTGCCGCTATGCTTTGGTTTTGAACGCCTTTCAAGTCTTTCCACAAAACGGCGGAAAACATTGAATCGCTATGTAAAAATTTAGTTTTATCGTCAAGATAAACCATAAGCGAACCGAAACGATTAAACATCAATTTCTTACAATTATATAATTCTCGAAAAGTCGGACGGCTTAATCTATCTGGGCATCGTTCTGTATTATATTCGAGGTAACGAATTTTTTTAACGGCGTATTTTTCAATATCTTTTGCTTCGATATATTTTCGGCAATGAATTTTATCGCGTTTATTACTTATCAAATCATTTTTTGCAAATTCGCCTTTTGCTATTTTTTCATCGGCGTTGAGTACCATTCCTTTACTGATGTAACAATAATCGCCCAAAATATTCATGTCCGAATGTTTATCAGAGGTTCTTTTTTCTGATGTGAGATTCCAGACGATTGTGTTTTTATCTTGAATTAAATTTGTAAAAGGTTGGCGAAATGAGCGGGTAATTTTTCGTTTGTCGTTCATTTTGGAGATAAAGCACGATCCGGTTTTATTTTTATTTTTGGCAACAAAAGGAATACAATTATTAACGGTTGCGTTTTCAAATATTTTTGTGCCGTTTAAGTCAACGATTTCGATTAGATTGTATTGGTTGACGATTAGTTTTCTTAATTTTTTGCCGTAAATTTGATTCGTAAACGGATATGGAATAATCATTGTTAGTAATCCGTTTTTTGCGAGCGATTGCAAGCCAAACTCTACAAACGGAATGTACAAATCCCATTTTTGATGTAATGTTGTATAACGTTTTGAATCAATAATTGCTTGACG
>JAISLW010000550.1 GCA_031277105.1 Planctomycetaceae bacterium
TTAGGGAAATCTGTTAGACTTTTTGCCGTTGGTTGTAATACCCGAAATTCTTATTCGCCTATTTTAAATGAGGAGCAAATCAATAGTCTCGAATGTTCCGATATTACCAAAGAATATCAAGAAAGCGGGACGCTGTTCAAACTTGGTATCGAAGCGCATCGTATCGCTCTGGCATACGAATATGATCCGTATTTTGCACTTTCTCTTGCACGTATCGATCCGCTTCCACATCAATTAGAAGCCGTCTATGATTATTTTTTGAAACTTCCACGCGTCCGTTTTCTTTTAGCGGACGATCCCGGTTCCGGTAAAACTATTATGGCTGGATTACTTTTAAAGGAATTAAAAGTTCGCGGGATTGTCAAACGAACACTAATAATCACTCCGGCAAATTTATCATTTCAATGGCAACGCGAAATGCAAGATAAATTTCGCGAAAATTTTGAGTTAATGCGCGGCGACGTTCTTCGCTCTAATTACGGTTCAAATCCTTGGCAAGATAAAAACCAAGTTATAACATCAGTTTCGTGGGTGTCCCGTATTGAAGATGCGAAAGACAGTTTACTCCGTAGTCATTGGGATTTAATTATTGTGGATGAAGCCCACAAAATGAGCGCACGCAGCAACGATAAAAAAACATTAGCCTACAAACTTGGCGAACAATTATCACAACGAACAGATCATTATCTCTTAATGACCGCAACGCCGCACAAAGGCGATCCGGAGGCGTTTTGTTTATTTCTTGAACTTCTTGACCGCGATGTTTACGCTAATGTTAAAAGTTTAGAAGAAGCAATGCAAAAACAATCGGCGCCGTTTTATCTTCGCAGGACAAAAGAAGCGCTGGTAACTTTTCCCAATCCCGAAACGGGTAAGCCTAAACGGTTATTTACACGGCGTAATGTTAAAACTGTTGAGTTCAAAATTAACGAAGCGGAGACTGAACTTTACGATGTTCTGACTGAATATGTTGAAAATCAATCTGTCAAAGCGATTCAAGAAAGCAGTCCCGCAAGCCGGACTATCGGTTTTACAATGGCAATGCTTCAACGCCGGTTTGCGTCTAGCGTTTATGCCGTTAGGCGGACGTTGGAGCGAATGGCTGATAATCGTAAAAAAATCCTTGCCGATCCTGAAAAATATCGTCAAAACAAAATTGACGACAAATTACCTGATGATTTTGATGATTTATCCGAAGATGAGCAATCGGATATTGTAGCGAAATTGGAAGAAACTGTCGCATCGGTTGATCCGGTTATATTACGCGATGAGATTGCCGAACTAGAAAGGATTATAGTAAAGGCAAAAATAGCGGAACAACAAGGTATCGAAACCAAACTCGAAAAACTTAAACAACTAATTAAAGTTGAAAAAGTTTTTGGCGATCCGAAAATGAAATTACTTGTCTTTACCGAGCATAAGGACACGCTTGACTATCTTGCAGGCGACGGGAAGGACGGCAGACCTTTGGGTAAACTTCGCGAATGGGGATTAAACGTAACTCAAATTCACGGAGGAATGAAAATCGGCGACCGTGAAACGCGCGGCACGCGAATTTATGCAGAACGCGAGTTTCGCGAAGACGCTCAAATTCTTGTTGCAACGGAAGCGGCGGGCGAAGGAATCAATTTGCAATTTTGTTGGTTGATGATTAATTACGATATTCCTTGGAATCCTGTAAGACTTGAACAGCGGATGGGGCGAATTCATCGATACGGGCAAGAAAAGGAATGTCTTATTCACAATTTTGTTTCTGTTAATACGCGCGAAGGTCGCGTATTGCAAAAACTTTTTGAGCGAATTGAACAGATTGAAAACGATATTGATCCTGAGCATACCGGCAAAGTTTTTAATGTTCTCGGCGATATTTTCCCGTCTAATCATATTGAAAAAATGGTGCGGGAAATGTACGCAAAAAATCAGACCGAAGAAGGATTACAAGAACGGATTCTTGACGAAGTTGACATGGAACGATTCAAACGAATTACAAATTCAACGCTTGAAGGATTAGCAAAACGAGAATTGAATCTTTCCGCAATTTTCGGACGATATGCAGAAGCAAAAGAACGGCGGCTTGTTCCCGAAGTGATTGAATCCTTCTTTAAAGACGCCGCCGAAGAAAGAGGTATTGCCGTTAAAATTGTTAAGCCGAATACGTATCGTATTGACAAATTACCGCAACAATTGATTACCATCGGCGAACAACTCGAAAAGAAAAACGGTAAACTTGGCAGCGCATACAAACAAATTGTATTTAACCGCCAACTGCTGAAAAAAGACGACGCTCGAAGCGAATGGGTTACGCCTGGGCATCCATTATTTGAAGCGATTAGGCAAGACGTTGAAAATGAATCGCTATTTACTTTATCGCAAGGGACTATTTTGTACGATTTGGATACTGAAAAACCATATCATCTCAATGCGTTTATTAGTTCGATAAACGACGGACTCGGTAATACTTTGCACCAGCGATTATTAATTGTCAAAACGGACGACGCCGGTGAAATGTCAATTAAAGAACCGACGTTGATTTTAGATTTGATTCCGGCGGAAAAACAAATTGCACAATCGCAACTACCGCAATTGCCCCAATTGCCAATATCACAAAACGGCGACGGTTCAATCGAAAAGCGCGTTAGCGACTATCTTTCGCAAACAACATTAGTCGAAGTTTCCAAAGAACGTCAACGGCAATGCGACGTTATTAGCAAACATCTCAAAATGAGTTTAGACGAACTAATAGATCGGGAAAATCGAAAAATCAGTGAATTGAGCGAAGCGCAGGAAGACCCGATGTATGCCGCAAACATGGCAGAATCAGAACGAAGATTAGACGAATTATTCCGCCGTCAGAAAACACGCACGCAAGATTTGAAACGCGAGCGGCAATGTATGCTGGGCGATATTAAAATGATTGCAAAAGCATGGGTTTTGCCGCATCCGCAACGGAATGAACCAGAAATCAAAAAAATGATAAAGGACAATAACATCGAAAAAATCGCCATCGACGAAGTTACTGAATACGAAAAAAAACGAGGCTGGGATGTTAAAAGCGTTGAAGCCGAAAACAAAGGCTTCGATTTAATCTCAAAAAATCCAAACGCAGAAGAATACAGATTCATCGAAGTTAAAGGCAGAGCGGAAGACGGAGATATTCTACTCACAAAAAACGAATTTCAAACCGCAGAACGACTCAAAAACGATTATTACCTTTACATCGTTAAACATTGCTCATCAACGCCAAAAATCACCGTTATCCAAAATCCAATCGCTAACAAAAACTGGAAACCCTTTGTCAAAGTTGAACATTACATAATGGAAGAAAAAAATGAAAATTAAAAGTATCTATGTAAACAATTTTAAGTCGTTGGTTAATTTCAAAATTGACCTTGCGGATTTTAATTGCCTGATCGGACTAAACGGTTCAGGAAAATCAACGTTCCTGCAATTTATGAGTTTTCTCTCGCAACTAATGAGAGGAAATATGAAACATTGGTTTGATGAACATAATTGGAATGCGGTTCTAACGCCATTGGAAAAAGTCAAAGCGATTGAATTTCGTGTAGAATTTACATCGCAAGATAATTCAACAGGAAAAATCAAAGATGGATATTGGGATGTAACTTTTCATCACTTGGTTTGTTTTAAAGAATGTCTTTATTTTGACAATAATACATTACAAGTTGAATGTGATTTTCAGGATGAGAATATGACAATGGATGACCTTGATAATGACCGACGAATTTTTGGATATTATACTTTGACTAATAACAATGAAAAAATACTTGACAAAGAACGAATTCGTTTTCAGTATCAAGGTTCTATTCTTTCTTCACTTAATGAACCGAAGGTTGATAAAGTATTTGATTGTGTAAAAAAGTTTATTGTTGCAATTCGGGCTTTTGATTTATTGATACCGTTTAACCTGCGTTTACCGTCAATATCGTCAGTTGATTCAATAGGAAATTCAGGCGAATTTCTTGCGGCATACTATGAGCGAATTGGAGAAGAAAAACGTCTCCGTATTTTGGAAAAATTAAAAAAAATCTTACCGCAACTTGATACAATTAAAGTAATCCAAAATTTTCTTGATTATACAGGTCAAACCAAAATATTAAGTTTTATTGAAAAATTTTTAGACAAACTTGAATTTGTTTCTTATCATGCCAACGATGGTCTTTTACGTTTAATCGTTTTTTTATCACAACTAGAATCAAATTCGCCTTTCCTTCTTTTTGATGAAATTGAAAACGGTATCAATACTGAAATCATTGGTTTTTTGATGGACGAATTGACAAGTTGCGGCAAACAGATTGTCGTTACAACGCATAGTCCTATGATTTTGAATTTCATTGACGATGATGTTGCGCGTAAAGGAGTTCATTTTTTTTACAAAACGGAAAAAGGGTTGACGCAATCAATACCGTTTTTTTCTATTCCGCGAATCAATAAAAAATTAGATAGTTTAGGACCAGGCGAGGCGTATGTTGATACTGATTTGAGTCGTCTGATTAGCGAAATAACGGAATTAAAAAATAAGGAGGCGTAATTATGTACTTAATATTTAGCGGCGAAGGTTCAACAGATATGGGAACTGGCGAATTTCAGGGACCAATGCTTTATCTGATTGATCGAATTATCGAAAGCGACCGGCGGTTTGGTTATTCAATTTTAGACGTTCAAAGTTACGGATTTATTTCGAGAAGACAGTTAAGCGATGTAGCAAAAAATCTACGTCCTTTACCAAAAGAACAACCTATTGACAATATAAGATTGTCCGGTAAAAAATCTTTTCAGGAAACAGGCGAATTTTATTCAAATGCGCGGGCATTGACAATGTTTGCGTCGGAATTGTGCGGAGAAAAAGGTCTGGTTGTAGCGGTATTGTTTCAAGATTCTGATACGGTTGATCAACAGGAATGGCAACGTAAATGGGATTCTATTGTCAACGGTTTTAATGCGGCTCAATTTCATCACGGCGTACCGACGCTTCCTAAACCGGTTTCTGAAGCGTGGATCCTTTGTGCAATTTATCGCCAAAATAATCAGGCAAGAGATTGTAGCGAACTGGAAAATCGAAGACGAGGAAACCAAGAAGACCACGCATTGAAATATGAACTTGAAAAACAATTAAAAGCAATACCAGAACGTGAATTACTTAACCGCAAAATTGATTCCGGCGAAATCGATCACAATAATATTAACCTCCCAAGTTTTAACGCTTTTAAAAAGCGCTTAACGGAAGTATTATAAAAAATGAAACGTTTAATTGAGATTGATTTACCTATAAGGCAGATATCGAATCATAGCCGGCGTGAGAAATCTATTCGGCATGGTCATATTTCTACGCTTCATATTTGGTGGGCGCGGCGTCCGCTTGCGGCTTGTCGTGCTGTTATTCTTGCGACGTTGTTGCCTGCTCCGGCGGAAAAAGATTGTCCGAAATTGTTTCAAGAAAAGGCGACCGAAATCATCAATAATTTTGCTAAAACTGTTGATGATAAACTTGATTTACTTGGACTTTGTAGTCAAGAAAATCGTGAATTTTGGAAGGCGACGGCTAAAAAGCCGTTGTCGTTTTCTGTATATTCGGCGGTGGAATATTTTCGTTTGCAGCAGGCGTTGTTGTTATTTATTGCTGATTTTTCTAATTGGGATTGTTCGACGGCGCCGTTATTTCTTGAGACGGCGCGTCAACTCGTTTCTGCGGCGTATCCTGATAATAAACCGCTTGTTGCCGATCCGTTTGCGGGAGGAGGTTCGATTCCCCTTGAAGCGTTGCGGGTTGGCGCTGAAGCGTTTGCGAGCGATTTGAATCCTGTCGCCGTTTTACTCAATAAAGTTGTACTTGAATATATTCCGAAATACGGACAAAAACTCGCAGACGCTGTGAAAAAAGAAGGGGAAAGAATCAAAATTGAAGCCGAAAAAGAACTAGCGCAATTTTATCCGAAAGATGAAGATGGAAGCATGCCGATTGCGTATCTTTGGGCAAGAACGATTCAATGCGAAGGTCCAGGTTGCGGGGCGACTGTGCCGTTGTTGCGGTCTCTTTGGCTGGCAAAAAAAGATAAACGTAAATTCGCTTTGGAAATGATTGTAGAAAATAAAAATATCCGTTTTGCCGTCATTGAAAAAACGCCGCATCAGAATGGCACGGTTGTTCGCGGTAACGCAACGTGTCCCTGTTGCGGATACACCACGCCCGTTAATAAAGTAAGGGAACAATTAAAAAAACGAAAAGGCGGCGCAGACGACGCAATATTGCTCGCCGTCGTTACAACAAGAACAAACCAACAAGGAAGATTCTACCGCGAAGCAACTCAACGTGATTATGACATCGTAAAAAAAGCACAAAACGAATTAAAAGAACGTATCAAAAATTACAAAGGCGATCTGTCGCTCGTACCAGATGAGCCATTACCAGCACAAGGAACTTTAGGATTTCGCGTTCAATTATATGGAATGCTTGAATGGGGCGATTTATTTACATCTCGTCAATTGCTATCATTGACAACGCTTTGCAGATTGGTAAGAGAAGGAACGCAACCGTCTCGGTTACACGAAACAACAAAAAGTCAAGACAACCACAATAAAAACAATTACCAAAAAAACGCAAAAACAAAGATTAAAAAAATAAAAAACACCGGCGACATTGAATATGAAATCAATACCGCCGATGCGACGGGCGGTAACGGAGACAAGCCCCTAGCCATTGAAGGCGACAACCACTTAAAACAATCCTCTCATAACAAGCCAATTTGTCAAGAATACGATCCTCCCAATTACCAAAAAAATGTAAAAACAAAGATCAAAAAAATAAAAGCCCCTGCCGATATTCTTGACGAAAAACCAACAGGGACTTCGACCGTAAGGATTAACAGCGTAAACTCGC
>JAISLW010000140.1 GCA_031277105.1 Planctomycetaceae bacterium
GTAATGAGGTTGTGGTTTGGCGGATTCATTTTCTACTGAGGTCTTTTTGGTGAATGGTTTTGTAAAGAAAAATAAGGTAAAAATGAGGTTACGGAAAATAAATTCAAAATCAATGTATACGTATCGTACTTGAAATTCAGCGATGTAAAAGCGTAAAAGCCTGCCGTCCGATAGCTAGGCAGGCGGAGGTAAACGAAAACTCAAGTGCGAACAGTTTAAAAATTCCGATGAATAGTCGCATTATTTTATACATTGATATTTTTAAAAATTAATACTATACAGTTTGTACTTGAAATTCAGCGATGTAAAAGCGTAAAAGCCTGCCGTCCGATAGCTAGGCAGGCGGCGGTAAACGAAAAGTAAAGTAAGAACAGTTTAAAACATGTTATATCAATTAATATTACAATTAGGAAAAAACATTTTGGTATCAATTTTGAACACCCTACCCGATGGGGCGAAATACAATTAAAATTATTTTATATTTTAAAAACTAATTCCTAATTCCGAATTTAATTTTTTATTTGCTTATAACTAGAATGACGAGGTCGGCGTTTTCGTTTGGGTTTTGGTCGATTTGTTTTTTTTGTTTTGTGTCAATAGCAATACAATGATGTACGTTTATTCCTTTTTTGTTACAAAAATCCTCAAAATCCGCAAGCGTGAGAAACCTTACGTCTGAAGTGTTGTACCATTCTCTCGAAGTTTCTAATTCTAATTTTGGCGCTCGCCCTTCTTCCATCAATCTTCGACGATGTTCAAGGAAACCTAAATTTGGAAAACTCACAATTCCTCGAACCCCCACTCTCAACATTTCATCCAAAACAAACTCGACGTCGCTTACAGTTTGCAACGTTTTCGATAGAACGACAAAATCAAATTGATGATCCGAAAAAGCGCTCAAACCTGCATTCAAATCCGCTTGCACTACATCCAAACCGCGTTCAATACAACGCAAAACATACTTTTCCTTAATCTCAATTCCTTGAACTCTACAAGCGCCGCATTGTCTCAACCTCGCCAATAAACCGCCCTTGCCACAACCTAAATCCAATACTTTTGCGCCTCGCGGTATCAAATCCAAAATCTGCTCGTGATCAATTCTGTCAGGGCGCTCGACTTGCGGCGCGCTGCCGGACGATAATTCAAACGAAACATTAGCCAAAAACGACCTAATCATTTCACCATAAATTTCAAACTCATCCGGCAAAAGAAACCCGTCATGCCCGCATTCGCTCGGTATATCACAATAACTAACCCGCTTGTCCATCGCCAAAAGAGCATCGACTATCTCACGCGATAAAAAAGACGGGAAAAGCCAATCCGTCGTAAAACTAAGTATCAACCAACGACACATCGACGGCTTCAACGACTTCCGTAACTCCGGCGCCGTACTGCCAAGATCAAAATTGTCTATCGCCGTCGTAAGAACAACATAACTGTTCGCATCAAAACGCTCGACAAACTTGCCGCCCTGATACGCTAAATAAGAACCTACCGAAAATTTTGTCTCAAAAGAAGTGTCTATCTTACGCGCTTGATTACGCGTCGGATCAAATTTTTTCATCATTGCCTCACGCGATAAATACGTAATATGACCCAACATTCTCGCTATCGCCAATCCACTCGCCGGAACTACGCCTCGCTCAAAATAACGCCCGCAAAAATAATTCGGATCGCTCTGTATCGCATTACGCGCAACTATATCAAACGCTAAAGCCTGACTTGTCATGTGAGCCGCCGTCGCCAAAGGTATCGCCGAAATTACACGATCCGGAAAACGAGTCGCCCATTCCAAAGTTACAACGCCGCCAAGAGAACCGCCTATCACCGCTAATAAACGCTTTATCCCAAGACTGTCAATCAAAAGACAGTCAACCTCGACTATATCGCCTATCGTTATCTCCGGAAAATCCAATCCATAACGCCTGTCCGTAGCAGGATTGATTGAATCCGGTCCCGTCGTCCCGCGACAACCGCCAAGAAAATTAGGACATATCACAAAATACTTGTCCGTATCTATCGGCTTGCCAGAACCAACCATTATCTCCCACCAACCGGCATTGTCCGCATCATCATGTGACGCAACATGCGAATCGCCCGAAATCGCATGACAAACCAATACCGCATTATCACGACGCTCATTCAACTCGCCATAAGTCTCATAAACAACTCGTATCTCCGAAAGATTACCGCCACGCTCAAGCTTAAAAGGAGACGAATAAAAAAATTCACGCGCATAACTAAGCGGATTAGCATTACGCACCGCATCTGTACTCTCAAAAAAATCATCCATCAGAAGAAGAAAAGGGTTAAGGGAGTTTTTTTAAATTCGGAATTCGGAATTCGGAATTAAAAATCTTTTTAATCTGTGTAATCTGTGGATCAATTTTTTTGTCCACAGATTACACAGGTTACAAGGATTATTTTAAATTTGAAATCAAAATCTTTAATTCCGCATTCCACATTCCGCATTCCGAATTAATTCAATTCCGAATTAATTCAATTCTGAATTTATTTTTTTAGTGTTTTTATATCTGTCCAATTTTTTGGCGTTTTGCTGAAACATATAATTCGTATTTCTCGCGGGTTGAGTTTAAATGTTAATGAATCGCCAAATTGAACTGTTTTGGGCAAATCGCGAATATCTTCGTCCACCGGCGAATTTACGTAATAAGTATTATTTTTATTTTTATTATCATTATTTTTTTCAAGCGGCAGCCCGAACTTGCGGTCAAGCGTAACCGAATATTGTTGCGGTTTATCGGCGGGATTATGCAATGAAATATAACCGAGTTTTTCATTCCATGCGGCGTAACCATAGACTTCTTTTTTTGTAGGATTGCCGCCGTGCATTTGGGCGTTGCGGAAAGTCGGAAACATTTCGTAAGTCCATTTCAGACCTTCCGCCAAAACGTCCCAATCCGCATCTGCAATATTGCGCGGTTTGAGATACATTTCAATAAAAGCCGTTCCGCGTGAAAAATTCATGTAAAGATATTTGCGAAACGTATCATTCGGTTCGTCTGAATTTACTTTTCTTGGCTCGTGATTGAAAATAGCGTACAAGGGAAATTGTGCGTTTTGTAATGTATAAAATTTATAATAACGCTCGTCGCGATAAACTAATTCTTCATTGCGCGAGCTCCCTCTTGAAGCGTCTCCGGCGTTAGTCATCCAAGCGGCGTCGGCATGTTGCAGCCACCACGGGCTTAACCATGCGCCGTTTGAGATTACCAGATAAATATCAGGATTGATTTTTGCAAGACGTTCAAATAATTGGATCAAACGTTCCGTTCCGGCAGAGAGATAATAAATTTTCAACTCGTCGTATTTGGAATCGTTCAACCGTTTATCATTGCCCGTAAAATCATCTATGTCAAGTTGCGGCATCTCCGGCAAACCGTAACGCGAACCATGCAACTCAAAATTACGAATATTACCATGCCCGAAAATACCGTCCAACTTGAAAAAACCTATGCCTTGTTGCGTGAGTTCCGCCATCCGGTCTTCAAGCGCTTGCATGTATTTTGGTCCCGCCATCGACATCCAAGGAGCAATCGATTCAAAACCTTTCGCTTCCATTTTCTTTATCGCATTGCTAGCGCCAAATAAACAACCCGGACTAAGCCACAAACCAAGTTCCGAACCAAACTCTTTCACCAACTTGCGCGTTCCTGCGAAATCGGCGTCGAATTTATTTGTGTTTACTTTCCACACCTTGTCCGACCAGTCAAGTCCGCTATTCTGCCAACCGTCGTCAATAACATAAGCGCTCAACGGACGACAACCGCGATTGACGACTAACTCTTGATGAATTGTTGTTACGCTGCGGGCAATACTTTTACGGTCAACGCCGCCGTGATCAAAATAAGAATTATATTGAATTTGCAATCGTAACGGGCGTTTACGCGTCTTTTCGATATATTCAAAAAGCGCCGCGCGGACAAATTCAGAATCGTCCGCAACGCCCAAAACAGCCGGATAACTTGAATAAATAGTTCCCTTCGCAAGTTTCCTGCCGTAAAGATAACCCGCTATTAACTCGCCATTGACAACGCAATTATCCGCAGCGGGAAACTCAATTCCCCAAAATGTACCGCTCTTTGTACCATAAAGCGGCTGACCAAGTCCGGGATTCCAAAGCCCCGAAGCATCCGCCGTAATATCGCGACGTTTGTAAGGTTGATAAGCGTCCTCAAGTCCCAGCGCCTCAACGTCGACTCGCTCTAACACAAAATCAAATTCGCTCTGTATCGTCAATTTTTTACGCATAAAAAAATCAGCGGCGTCAAGCGAATAAATTACCGTAACTGCTATTGGATATTTTTTACATTCGAGGACAAATTCCAATAATTCCGTTTTGCCGGATTTATTTTGTTGCGTTTTTTTCACCGCATTTTTCACCGTAAAATCGCCGGAGTCTAGCGTGAATGCCGTTGTCAGTTTATCGGTTCCTTCTGACAACCGGATCCGAAATTCCGGCGCGGCGGTCGGTTTGACGGCGATATTATTTAGTTTGTTGACAATTTCGGTAGTCTGCAATTTTTGACCGTCTGTTGTAGAAATAATTCGTTTCAATGAATCATTCTCTAAAACAAATTCCCGCGTCTCTCCCGCCAACAATGCCGCCGTAAAAAACAACATTGCAAAAAACGACGTTATAAAAAACGACGTTATAAAAAATGCAAGAGGAATAAACGAATATATAGTTGTTGTATTTTTTTTCATATTTTAAATATTTAAATCTGAATCTACGATTATCGCCGCCCAATATTAAACGCAGTACTATAATCTTAAATCGCAAAAATTCAGGTAATCAATTAAGGATTGCAACCGTTTCGATTGCGTTTCTTTTGTTTTTAATTTTTTGCAAGACCGCCAATGGCGATTTGCCGTACAGCTAGCGTGGATGATTTATGTGTTCGTATTTGAAATTCAGCGATTTCAAAGCGTCAAAGCCTGCCGTCCGAAAGCTAGGCAGGCGAAGGTAAACGCAAACTCAAGTACGAATAGTTTAAAAGCGTCAAATCGCGTCGTCTGTTAGTTAGGCGGGCGACGGTAAACGCAAGTTCAAGTGAGAGCATTTTAACAATTCGCAACATAACCGCTAGATTTAAGCCCTATCATTTTGAGAAAACAAAATAACAGATCAAACAAACTAAATTTTGTTTATGGCGTTGGGCGTTTAATTGATATATCGTATTAGAAATTCGGCTACTCAATCGCGTATGAATCTGTTATTTTCATACAGATTTTTACGGTCTTGCATCGCCGAAATTCTAAGTACGATTCGCATAAATTTGTAATTGCGCAAGCCGTACCGTATTTACAATAAGAATCCGGCAAACGAAATCCAATCTATCCCCGCTAAACCTAACACAAAAAAACGCCTGTTAGCATTCCCGCCGTTTTTTTAATTTTATACGATAAGTATAAAGATTTTCGGTTGGCGGCTATTGTGGCGTTGTTGTTTGTTTTGGTTATTTTGCGGGTTTTTCTGTTGTTAATTTTGCGACCCGTTCTTCCATGATTTTTCCGGGTTTAAAAGTAACGACGAATTTTTCTTTAACGAAAACTTTTTCGCCTGTTTTCGGATTGCGCGCTTTTCTTGCGGCGCGGCGTTTGACTTCAAACACGCCGAAATTGCGAAGTTCTATACGTCGCTCTTCAACTATTGTCTCAACAATCGCATCGAATGTTTTTTGGACAATTTCTTTTGTTTGTAATTGCGTTAGTTCAAGTTTTTCCGCAATTGAACGAACAATATCTTTTTTTGTCATGTAACACCTCTAATTTGAAAAATGGGATAAAAATTTACCGTTATCAATCAGAACGTTTCGATTGATAACATGTAAACGGACTAAAATTTACACCGGTTTACGGTACGCTTTGTTTTGGAGAACTACTCCAAAATACATTTTTTGTAACCGTTCAGTCAACTAATATGCGGCGTTTCGTACTTCGCTGGAAGCGCTTGCCGCAATTTTATTGAGTTGTTGAAATTCGCAGGTAGTATCTTTAACCTTTTGAGTAATTTCTGTGAACAGTTATCATTTTCTTTACTTTTTGAAATTGATATTAGGAATTTTGTAACGTTTTTGCGTTTATTTTATGCGGCTGGTTTTTCAGTTGCAGCCGTGCCTACCATCCAGTACAACAACGGAGCACAAACGCCAATTGTACTATACGTGCCAAACGCAACTCCTACGCACATTGCAAACGCAAACGTATGAATTCCTTGACCGCCCAATAAGTAAAGAATTAACGTTACAAAAAACGTGGTAAGCGAAGTCAACACGGTTCTTGATAACGTTTGATTTACAGCGGCGTTTATCATGCGGTCTGTTAGTACGGGCGATTTACCGCGATTTTCACGTACTCGATCAAATAGAATAATAGTATCGTTGATCGAATAAGCAATAATCGTTAAAAATGCCGCAACTACAGACAGACTGATTTTAAACTCGCTTATTTGCACAATTGAAAGCCAATTCGCGACCCACGCGCTTACGGCAATCAGACCTAGAACAACAATTACGTCATGCACCAGCCCAATCGCCGCCGCAAAACCATACGCCAATCCCTTAAATCTGACCCCCATATAAATTATTATTCCGATAAGACTTGCTAGAATTGCGAGTCCTCCGGCAATACGCGTATCGCCTGCTACTGAAGCGCCTACCGTCGTCGATGTTGGAAATTCGGGCGTTGCGTCTTGGCGTAATTTTATTGAATTTAGTACGACGTCGACGTTTTCTTGCGATGCGTATGCCGTCATATTCCATTCAGGTATCGGTTTGGTTTTGTCTTGTAAATTATAATCTTTAGATGACAATTCGTAACGAAAAGTGTTATCTAATACTTTATCGCGCACTGCCGCTTTAATCGCCTCATCTATTACAGATTTCAACGAATCGTGATTGATTGAGGGACTGGATTTTATTTTTATGTCAATTTTATTTTCCGTATCGCCTGCCACTTTGTTTATCGTATAATCGAACTTACAATACTTCAAATTATCATTGAATATTTCTTTGATAGTTTCGCGTACTACGTTAAGATATTCGTCTGCGCTAATTTTAACGTTTTTTATTTGCGGCGTCGGCGTTGTAATTATGAATCGCGTATTTGCCGCAACAGCCTCCGTACCGAATGCCGTGCCGGATTCTTGAACGATTTGCACTGCGGAATCGCCTAATTTTTTAAGCGGATCGGGATTATTTTTATTATTTTCGTCAAGTTTATTTCGTACTTTTTCTATTTTCATTGGTTTGTCAAATAGTACTTCTAGCGAAACGCCGCCAACGAAATCTATATCAAATATTGACGAGCCTCTTGCCGCCGTCAGCGCTATTGCGATTAGTGAAATTAGTATTGAAAAAGTTATGGTTATTCTGCGGGCGCCCATAAAATTTATATTCGGGCGCTTGAATAATTGCAGCATTGAGAACGTTGTTATTTTGCGTTGCGCTTCAAGTACGTCCATTATTACTTTAGCGCAATAAATCGCCGTAAACATGCTCAATATAATTCCAAGCACTAGCGTAATTGCGAAGCCTTTGACTTGTTCGGTCCCGATTGTGTACAAGATACATCCGACTAGAATCGACGTAATATTTGAATCGAGGATGGCGGACAATGCTTTATTGTAGGCGTTTCTTATTGCCAGCCGCAGCGACGAACCTCCGGCTAATTCTTCACGCAACCGTTCATAAATAAGAATATTCGCATCGACTGCCATACCTATCGTTAAAACTATTCCGGCAAGTCCTGGCAGCGTAAAGGGCGATTTTAGCGTTATCATTATTGTTACGAGCAGCGCAAGATTGGTAATAACGCAGAAACACGCAATAAATCCCGCTAATCGATAATAAATTAGCATAAATAGAAGTACGGTTATTGCCGAGCCTATTAGGGCAATTTCGCCTTTGCGTATCGTATCTTCTCCGAGTGTAGCGCCGATTAGCAACTTGCTTGAAGGTTCTTTGCTTAATTCTACCGGCAGCGCGCCGGCGGTGAGTATCTTGATCAAATCGTCAATATCGTTGTTCAATTGTATGTTGCCGTCTTTACCTTCGCGGGGTGAAAATTCTATTATGCCGTTATTGGTTATTACGCTATTTATTGACGGCGCCGAATAAAGTTGTTCGTTGAGAATGATACCGAGAGAACGTTTTCGTTGCGGCTGTGCGGGATCGGGTAAATTATTTGAAGTCAAGCGACCGAATTTAATTGAACCGGCTGTATTGAAGTTGAAGGTTACGCCTGGTTTGATGCCGCTGTTGCCGCGTCCAACGTCTGTGAGATATTCGCCCGTTATATCTTCGCCGTCGTTGCAAAGAACGAGCGTTTCGAGTCGTCCGTTTCGTTCGCGGGTAAGAAATTCGGGATTATTTCTAAATTGCGACTCTTCGCCTTCGTAAACTGGAAACCATTGTGCGAGTAGAACTCCTTGTGAATTTCTGATTTCGCCAATTTGCGTATTTATTGTCGGTTCTGCTTGCGAAATAATTTGAGCGTCTTGTGCAAACGAGCGCGACGCAATAATACGAAAGACCAACGCGCCAGATTCGCTTATGATTTTTTGGATTCTTTGTACTTCAGCGTCTTCGGCGCGAGGGATAATTACTTGTATTCTTGATCGACCTACGGGTGTGATGGTTATTTCGCGTTGACCTCCGGGATTGATGCGGGTGGAGATAGCGTTTATTAATTGGGTCATTGCTTGGTTTGAGACTCTTCCGTCTTGTTCCCATTTATTTTCGTTTGAGGCGCTTTTTGGAATATCGTAAACTAACACAACGCCGCCGCTCAAGTCTATGCCAAGCATTATCTTGTCCCAACTTACAAACGCCGCAATTAAACCGCCCGCAAATGCTAATATCGTTACGAAAATTTTGAATCCGTACTCGCTAGGCATCCGCCATTTTTTCGCCGCAAAATTACCCAATGAGAAACAAACGATTACTATTGCCGCAAAAATACCCCAATTAAAAAGAGAGATACGAAATGCGCGCCACCATTCGGCGTTTTCTTTAATCTTTTCGGCTGCCGCGGCGGCTTCAGCGTCAGTAGCGTGATCGTGTGCGTGATCGTGATCGTGTGCGTGATCGTGCGGAGTCGCTTCAACATTGA
The DNA here is from genome assembly GCA_031277105.1 of Planctomycetaceae bacterium. Lineage (GTDB taxonomy): Bacteria > Planctomycetota > Planctomycetia > Pirellulales > Thermoguttaceae > WRKP01. The sequence goes on from JAISLW010000140.1 coordinate 9,136, forward strand.
ACGGATCCGTTTTGGGAGTGTTGTTGTCTTTTGGCGGTTCGATTACCGGACTAGGTAAAACGGTTGCGTTATTAGTTGCGTTATTATCTGTACCGGCGTTAGTTTTCTCAATTTCCGGCGTTGTTTTTAGTTCTGGTTGTAGATTTTGCGCGGGTTCTGGTTGTGTTATGGATTTAGGCGTTTCGGCAGATTTAGATGCGTCAGATTTATTCTCGTCAGGTTTATTCTCGTCAGATTTAATCTCTGTAGATTTAGTTTCTGCGGAATTATTCTCATCAGATTTAGTCGCGTCAGATTTTATTTCTGCGGATTTAGTTTCGTTTGATTTAGTTTCTGTTGGTTTAGTTTGATCGGGCGCAGTTATGGCGGCGTTATCTTGAACTAAAACCGTTGTGTTTGATCGCAAACTTTGCGTGAGAAGAAAAATTACTGCGATAGCAATAATTGTGAAGTTAATAATTCGGGGCATTTTAATTTTATCTTTGAATGTTGTTAAACTGTTCTTACTTGAATTTGCGATTACCGTCTTTTGTTTAGTTATCGGACGGCTGGTTTTTATGTTTTTAAACTATTCGGACTTGAATTTGTTTTTACCAACGTTTGCCTATTTTTCGGACGGCAGGCGTTGACGTTTTTAATCGCTAAATTTCAAGTACGAGCAGTAAACATTGTTGAATTTCAAGTATGATCAATATTTGGTTGTTTTTGTTAAAGGTTAATATTTGTAACTGTTCATGGCAATTTGTTTATTAAATTATGTTTTGGCGATTTTGAGGGGCAAGTGGGACAATTTTTTATAACGAAAAACTTTTTTCTCTAACATCATTTAATTTTAAACTGTTCGCATTTGAGTTTTCGTTTACCTTCGCCTGCCTAGCTTTCGGACGAGGCTTTTACGCTTTTAAATCGCTGAATTTCAAGTACGAACTGTTTAGAAAACTATCCTCTATTACCTTTCGCTTTATCTCTTGAAACTTGTCGCATAAATTTTCATAAACGGTTACGGTTTATTTTTGGTCTTTATCTATTTTTCCTTGAATTGCCTGTATTACGAATTTAATTTTTGTGTTGTTTGTTTCATCAACTTTTAGTATGATTTCGTTTTTTTCTTTATCGATTGAGTGAATAATTCCGACGATTCCTCCGACGGTGTAAACTTTATCGTTTTGTTTTAGCGAGTCGATTAGTTTTCTGGCGGCTTCTTCTTGTCGTTGTTGCGGGCGTATCATGAAGAACCACATCATAACTATAACAACTCCAAAAACTACCATTAGCGGCAAAAAACTATCTTGACCTGCCGCTTGTTGCGGCGGTTTAGCCGCTTCCGCTTGGGCGATAAGCGTCGACGTCTCAGAAAAAAATACATTCATTTGTTAGTTTACCTCTAATTATTTTTTGGTAATTGTTCATAAAAATTTGTCTAGCGAATTATGTTTGGCAATTTTTTGAGGGACAAGTGGGGCATGAGGTACAAGCGGGACAATTTTTTTATAACAAAAAATTGAGGCTCGTATCCGAGACGGTTGCGATCCGTCAGACGATTTTTTGTAACAAAAAACTGTTATCTAATTTTCTAAAAAAACTATTTCCTATCCTCTACTCCCTAACCTCTAAAATTTATCGCTTAAAATTCCGTGAGCAGTTACGATTTATTTATCTGGGTTATAAATTTATTCTATCGATTGACAACTCAATCAATAACAACCGAACAAATATAACAGACAAATACGCTTATGACAACCAGTACCCCCCTCGCATTTTTTACCGACAATAAAAACGCATCAGGATTGCGCATGTTACGCATATTTTTTGTTACAAAAAATCGTCTGAAGGATCGCAATCGTTTCGGCTGCATTTGGAACGTTTGCGTTTCTCAATTTTTTGTTACAAAAAAGCGCTGCATCGTAATATCAACTTCAAGTCAATATCAAAAGGCGGGAATTTTACTGGATAATCGTAAAATTGCAATACGTACCTTTCATTGTTTTTTATTTTCTCCGGCAACTATTGGCGTAAATGAAAACTCTGTCGAAATGTAATGAATGTTTTTATCTTGAAAATTGCAATATGAAACAGACGTGTTAGCGTCGTGTAAATTGTCTGAACCGGAAAATTACCGAATAACGCCCAATATTGGAATAGATATATTAGCAAAATTTCTTAAAAAAAATTTTAAAAAATTTATGCAATTTTTTTATAACGAAAAAAAAGAAAACATCTTTACAAAATAGTTGCGAAAAATGTAACTGCTCACGAAAATTTTTTTAGCAAATTACGTATTGGCGATTTTTGAGGGACAAGTGAGACAGGAGGGACAAGTGGGACAATTTTTTTGTAACAATAAATATTTGTCCCGTTATTGACAACATGTGGTAGAAAAAATGATACAAATTTTTAGAGACGTTCATTTAGAGTAATTTCCATTTTATGAATAGTTTTATTTTTTGGAGTAGCGTTAATTTTATTTTTTTATTTTTTAGTATAAGTTTTGGGTTATTTTGTATAATTTTGAAGAGTGTGTTGTATCTGTTCCACATCATGCCGAATATATTTTTATATTTTGGGTTAATTAGATTGTAGAGTTGGAATGAGGTAGTGTAGTAAACGTCGCAGCGTTCCAATTGTTTATTTATGACTTGGTCGAATTTTGTTTCGAGTTTTTCCATTTGTTGTATTTTATTTGCGATGAAGTATTCGTCGGCGTTATTATTTTTTTTATTATTTTGTTTTTCGGCGTTCCATTCGTTTCGATTTAGTAGCGTTCCGAATTGATTTTCTGTTAATCCGAATCTTGTAATATCTTCTGTTGGCAGGTAAAGTCTTCCGTTTTTGAAATCTTCGGCGAGGTCTCGTAGTATATTGGTCAATTGGAATGCGACGCCTGTTGCTTTGGCGGCGCGGACGATTTCGTCGGAGAATAGCGGTTTAACAGTTCCCCAGATAGCGAGTGAGGCGAAGCCTACGGAAGTTGCGACTTGATGGCAATAATCGGCAACGTCGTCGAAAGCGCTAAATCGTCTGGGGTCAATATCTGCATCAACGCCGTCGATTAGATGGAAGAACGGGTTAAGCGGGATTTGAAATTTTTCTACGATCATTTTGATTGCGGGCAGTAGTATGAAGCCGTTGCAAGACTGAAATTTCTCTTCGTATAATTGTTTGAATGCGTTTGTATCGTTTGGATTATTGATTAGCGGTTTAGTTCCGTCGATTTTGCCTAATACGGCTTCGAGCGCCGCGCACCATTGGTTTAGGCGTTGTCGTTTTCGGCGAGGGCTAACGGGCAATGAAACGCCGGTTATCGGATCGCATTCAGGAGCATCGACTAAATCGTCTGTAAAGCGAGTGTAAGCGTATAATATCTCCATTGCTTCGCGGCGTTCTTTGGGCAAAATAGAAAATGCCGGATAAAAATTAGACTTTGCCGCCCGCGTCAAATGCGAACATTGAGATATACTTTCTTGTAATGAAAAATTAAACATAACTTTTTTAAATTCGTAATTCGTAATGCGGAATTTGGAATTATTTTTTAAATAATCTTTCTAATCTGTGTAATCTGTGGACAAAAAAATTTGATCCACAGATTACACAGATTAAAAAGATTTTTAATTTTGAAATTAAAATCTTTTAATTCCGCATTCCGAATTTCTTTTTTATTCTCTTATTTGACCGTTTCCGTAGATGACGTATTTATATGTTGTCAATTCTTTTATTCCGCAGGGTCCTCTTGCGTGTAATTTATCTGTGCTTATTCCGATTTCGGCGCCTAATCCGATTTGTCCTCCGTCGTTAAATCTTGTGCTTGCGTTTACGATAACGGCGGAGCTATCTATTTTTTTTGTGAAAATTTTTGCGGTTTGTATATTATTTGTGATGATAGTTTCGGTGTGTTTATCGCTATATTTATTTATGTGATTTATTGCGTCGTCTAGGGAGTCGACGATTTTAACTGATATGATTTTGTCGTGAAATTCTGTTTTGAAGTCGGTATTTGTTGCTGGAATTATGTCTGTGCGGAGTTGGCAAGTTCTGTTGCAGCCGCGTATTTCGACGCCGTTTTGCGATAATTTTTCTAATATTGCCGGCAAGATTGTATTTGCAATATTTGAATGTGCGACGAGTGATTCGGCGGCGTTGCAAACTCCGGTGCGTTGGCATTTGGAATTTATTGTAACGGCGTCTGCGATTTCGGCGTCGGCGTCTTTATCGATATAAACGTGGCAATTTCCGGCGAAGTGTTTTATTACCGGCATTTCGGCTTCGGCGACGATGCGTCTGATTAAGCTTTCGCCGCCGCGCGGGATTGTTAGGTTAATTTTATCGGGCATTTTGAGTAATTCGCCGACTGCGGAGCGGTCTGTCGTTTTGATAAGTTGGACTGCGTTGGCGGGCAATCCGGTTTTGGCGGCGGCTTCGGACAATATCTCGGCGAATGCGATATTGGAATTTAGCGCTTCTTTGCCGCCGCGAAGTATTACGGCGTTACCGCTCTTGACGCAAATCGCCGCCGCATCCGGCGTAACATTAGGACGAGATTCGTAAATAAAAAATATTACGCCTAATGGAACGCGTACTTTTTGGACTTCTAATCCGTTAGGACGAACAGTAGATTCAATTATGCCGCCAATTGGATCGGGAAACATTTCGATTTCTTTGAGAGCCGTAATTATTTCACTTAATCGTTGCGGGTTAAGCGCCAGACGGTCAATTTCAGAAACAGATAATTCGGAAGCGTTATAAATATCTTTTTCGTTAGCGGACAAAATATAATCAGAACGTAACTCAATCAATCGCGCCGATTCACGCAACCAAGCATTTTTAACCGCGCCGCTAATACTTGACATCTCAAACGCCGCCGCAAAAGCAGAATCGGCAACCGAAATACAATATTCTTTTATATCCATCTTATTTTTTTAAATAATCTTTCTAATCTGTGTAATCAGCGGATCGTTTTTTTAGGGACAAGTGGGACTGGAGGGACAAGTGGGACAAATTTAATTTACAATTTGAAATTAAAATTTGGGCGTCTCTAAAAATTCATTTGTCCAGGTAGGCGGCGTTTCGCCCAGTGTTTAATTTTGGGCCGCATTACGGTTTACGACATCAATAAACTTTAATATTTCGCACGTCTAAAATATACATATTTTAGGTTTTATGAATTATTAAAATTTATTGATAGCATAAACTCTACTGCGGCGTTTCGGCGAAACACCGCCTACCTTTTTGCAAAAAAATGAATTTTTAGAGATACCTATTTTTAATTCCTAATTCTGTATTTTTTCTATTTTTATATTTTGTATATTTTTTTTCCAGTGTGAATTTTTTGTTAGTATTCCGCAGGAGAGAGTCAATGTTAGGAAGGCGAAGGTGATTAGGGTTAAAATTGCTACTTGTTTTCCTTCGGTTTTGAAGATGTGCAATGGCAGTATGCCGGAGAAGAGGATTAGGAAGATGAACATTAGTATAGTTCCGGCGACTAGTGGGTCGAACAGTGCGATTATGTTTTGTGTTTTGGGTTGTGGTAGTAGTAGCCAACCGAAGTAGATTGTTGCGGCGAGTATGAAGGTTGAGGCGCCGAGTGTTTTGCGGCAAATTGAACTTGACCATTCGATGGAGGGCAGGGTTAAAATCCCGACGGGTCTTTTGTGCCGTAATCGCCAATCTTGCACAAGGTAGAACAATCCGGCAACAAAACCGATGCAGATGCTCAAAGTTGCGAGGAGGAAGGTTATGGCGTGGAGCATTTTTAGCAATGGCGATTTGTGGTCGTTCAAGACGGCGGCGGCAATATCGGATGCGGCGCCGCCGGAGTTAATTTGTTCGGCGGTTGAGATGTGTGTGGTTATGACGCCGCCGATTATGAGGAGTGAGGCGATGGGCAAAAAAAACAAGCCAAACGGAATTTGGCGATGGTAGCAAGACAGATAAAAATAGATCAAAACGAGTATCCATGAGGTCATTAAAAAGTATATTTTAGCGCCGTTGATGTAATCTTGGGTTGTTATGTGGTGGTTGTAATAAAGAAATATCGTGTGGGCAACGAACCCGATTATTACGCCGATTAAAACAAAAATATTACGTAACGACCACCGCAAAAAAAAACGCGATAACTCAAATAAAAAAGCAATCGCATAAAATATAACGCAACATATACCAAATTCAATCATCATAAATAAAATCCCTTTATATTAAATTCGGAACTCGGAATTATGGGGAAATGATTTTTTGTAACGAAAATTCCTTTTAATTGTCCCGATTGTTATTCCTGTCTTGCGTGTCTGTTTGTTGTTCGTTTAAAAAAACTGTTTGATTATTCTAACGCAAAATATTTTTTATCCAATAGGGCGATCAAAAATATTTGGTAACCGTTCACGAAAATTTAAGCGATAGATTTTAGGGAGTAGGGGATAGGGAGTAGTTTTTTTGTTACAAAAAATCATCAAAAGGATCGCAGGCGGGATGCCTGCATTTCCATGATCGCGGGCAGGATGTTCAGATTCGCAGGCGGAACGCCTGCATCACCGGATCGCGGGCGTCTCGCCTGCATGCGGTTGTACTCAACCGCTAACGAGCGAGGTTTAACATATGAGCATCTCTAAAAATTCATTTCTGTCCCGTTAGGGACAACATGTTGGTAGAAAAGCAATGTCAAAAATATATTTGTCCCGCTAGGGACAACATGTCAATACAACCTTAACCTTTATTGCGTC
>JAISLW010000165.1 GCA_031277105.1 Planctomycetaceae bacterium
AAATTAACGGTGGTAATTTTCGAAAGGTCACACCTATTCCCATACCGAACATAGAAGTTAAGCTTTCGAAGCCAATGATAGTCGATAAATGGCGAAAGTAGGTACTGCCGTTTTTTTTATTTCTTATAAAGTACGTATTTGTTTTTTACTTTAAGTCTTTTTTGGGGTTCTAAAATGAAAAAAATAAGTTGTCTGTTTTTTTGTGGTTTTTTATTGATATTGGTTATTAGTAAAAATGTATTTTCTCAAATAGATCATAATCACACTCCTTTTGAAGAATTTAAAACGAGTGAAAATGCAAAAAGTAGTTCAATCAAAGAATATGAGTCTATTGCTAAAGAATTACTCGTCTTGCCCCAAGAGAAAAGAAATTACGATTTAATTTTAAAGAGATTTGAATCGTTTTGTAAAAAATATCCTCATTCCTCTGGCTCGCGTTTGGTAATTTCATTAGTACAACGTTGGTTTGAAGAAGGAATCATTACTTCAAAACAGAACGCTAAATTTATAGAACTCGCAAATAAAAAACAAGCAGACGTTGAAGAAGCAAAAAAAATTCTTTTAAATTTCGATAAAGCAATACAGAACAATAATATTACAAAATTAAACGATATAGCCAAAAAATTAGAAGATTTTGTAAAAAATGTTGGGATCGGTAATGAAGCAAAATATATTTCGACGGCACAGTTAATCGCAATTTATCAACGTACCGGTAATTTTATTCGCGCGAAAGAACTTGCAGATGATTATATTAAAAATTTTTCGCCAGATAATATGGATTTTAGCGGCGCGGTTGGTTTTTTGTTTATCGCTCAACAAGCAAAGATAAATTACACATTATTGACAAGTAATATTAATGAAGCAGTTAAAGAATGGGAACAAGTCGCCGAAAAGTATTCGGCAGATTATCCTTCTTTTTCAATGGATGCTTATGCCGAAGGAATTAAAATTGCGATTGCACATAAACAAGGTGAAACCGGCAATGATTTATGTAAAAAATTTGTAGCAAAATTTCCCGATAGTAAAGATGGGCGTATTTTTGATACAAGACTTACAATGATAATACATGAAACATTTCCTAAAGAAAAAAAATTAGATGCAACACAAGATAAAGAAACTATTGCAAAACAAATAGCTGACGCAAGAAAAAAAACTTTAATCTTAATAGATGATTTTAAGGATACGCCTTTTCAAAAAGGCGCAATTCATTTTCTTGCATCGTTAAAAGAGATAGAGGATATATCTGAAGGAAGAATTTTACCTAATCGTAATACGCATTCTCATAAAGTTTCAACTGTAAAAAAATATAAAATATTGATTATAACTATTATCGGCGTAGTAATTATTTCGATCTTTGTTTATCAGATTTTTTACTACAGAAAAAACAAAAATATGAAAGGATGATTTATGAAAAAACTTGTTAAAAAATTTTCTTTATTTTACGTTTTATTTATTTGTATTTTAATTTTATATTTTAGGGCATCTCTAATAATTCATTTTTTTGTAAAAAGGTAGGCGATGTTTCGCCGCTGTGTTTAATTTTTTTTAGCCGCCTACCTGAACAAATGAGTTTTTAGAAACTCTCCATAATGTCAATAAAGTCCTGCCCTTTCAGGACAGCAAGATTGGGCGGATTTTACCGCAGGTCGCAGACCTGCGGTTATGAAAGTTACGCCCTTATCAGGGCGAATATTGATCGCCTACACATCAAAAAACAAAATAATCATAAAGATAATACTAAATAGTTACAATTTGTAAAAATAATTCCGAATTAAAAAAACTTTCGCTAAATTTCCGTGAACGGTTACGTTATTTTTAGTTATAAATGAAGAGCATTTGATTAAATTTACAAGCAATTATTGCCGTTATTCCATTGTCCTTTCAGGACGCTAGTTATTGGGTAATCTTTAACCCGCCGTGTTGCGGCGGGCTGTTAAGTATTGCCCATAAATAGGCGAAAAATTTATTTACAATTATCGTTACAAAAAATCAAATTAAAAAACGTATTTGAAATTGTGAACAGTATAAAAACAGTTTAAATATTATGAGTGTATATATTCGTTCTGATATTTTGCGGATGTCTGGTTATGTTGCCGGCGAGCAACCTTCGGCGCAGAGTAGCGTTGTAAAATTGAATACTAACGAAAATCCTTACCGTGCGTCTGCAAAAATTTATGAGGCGATACGTCAAGTTTTAGATGCGGGCTTATCACGTTACCCCGATCCATTTGCGAATGAGTTTCGTGCGGCTGCGGCGCGGAAGTTTGATATTGAACCGGCAATGATACTTTGCGGCAACGGCAGCGACGACTTGTTGACAATATTAACGCGAACATTTGTCGGCAGCGGCGAATTATTACGATTGCCCTATCCTACGTATATTCTTTATCGTTCTCTTGCCGAAATACAAGGCGCTAAACACGAAATAGTTCAATTTAATACTGATTGGTCGTTACCGGACAAATTTTACTCAGGCAAAACTGATTTACGTCTTGCGTTTCTCCCTAATCCGAATTCGCCTTCCGGCACAATAATTCCGAAACAACGCATTTTAGAAATAGCGGAAAAATTGCCTTGCCCTCTCGTCGTCGATGAGGCGTATGCTGATTTTGCGGATGAAAGTTGTATTGATTTGGTCGGGAGGTGCGAGCGTATTATTGTCATACGAACATTGAGCAAATCGTATTCATTGGCTGGATTACGGTTTGGATTTCTTGTTGCGCAACCGGAATTGGTTAACCAGATGATGAAAGTTAAAGATTCATACAATTGCGATTCCATCTCAATTGCGGCGGCAACGGCGGCTATCAACGACAACGAATGGCTTGCCGAAAACACAAAAAAAATCATAAATACAAGAAAAATCCTAACCGAAAAAATGAGAGCAATCGGTTTCAACGTACCAGATTCAAATGCAAATTTCACTTGGAATACAAAACCGGATATAGATGTTCGCTTGATTTATGAATATTTAAAATCACACGGAACACTGGTTCGTTATATGAATTATCCAGAATGGGGCGACGGTTTGAGAATCAGCGTAGGAACAGAAGAACAAATAAATAATTGCATCAAGTTAATACAAAATTATACAAATAAATCTCTCTAAAGATTTTAGAAGTTAGGGAAGTAGTGGATAGGAAGTAGTTTTTTAGAAAACTAGAGAACAGTTTTTTGCTACAAAAAATAGTCAGAAGGATCGCAGGCATTCCGTCTGGATCCCAGGATCGCAGGCGTCTCGCCTGCATGCGGTTGTACTCAACCGCTAGTGAGCGAGGTTATATCTCAACCGATCTTTTTGTTTGCCTTTCGGCAAATAGCAGGCGTGACGCCCGCGATCCGTTGGTCTCGCCTGTATTCCAGGTTCGCAGGCAAAGGTAAACGCAAACTCAAGTACGAACAATTTTGAAGTTCTCTAAACTAACTTCCTAATTTCGTATGACGGATCGATGAACCGTTATTCGGAATGCTGAATATTGTTGCTTGTTCACATATTTTGCTCCCCCACTCGTTTTAGATTGCGGTATGCGTTACAATTCAATGTTTGTTACCAGATTGTACTTGAATTTCAGTTGCGCAAAATGTAAATTGTTCTTACTTAAAATTACGTTTACCTTCGTCCGCCAACAGGCTTTGACGCTTTACATAAAATCATTGAATTGCAAGTACGAGAGTATAATATACGAAATAACATAATTACACGGATTTTAAACTGTTCGCACTTGAGTTTGCGTTTACCTTCGTCTGCCTAGTTTTCGGACGGCAGGCTTTTACGCTTTTAAATCGCTGAATTTCCAGTACGAACTGTATATAAGTCTGTTTTTATCCGTTTATTGCGCCGCTAAATTTTAAGCGATTTTTGACGTAATCCGGTTTATAGAAAGCAGACGTTTACGATTTTTTTACGATAAATAACATGAATGAAATTTCAGAAAAACGATTAAATTTTATTGAACAAATTATTGAACATGATTTGAACGAAGGTAAAAACGGCGGCCGTATTGCGACTCGCTTTCCACCAGAACCGAATGGCTATCTACATATCGGTCACGCAAAAAGTATCTGTTTGAATTACGGCTTGGCAAAAAAATACGGCGGCGAATTTGTATTGCGATTTGACGATACTAACCCGTCCAAAGAAGAGACCGAATACGTCGAGTCAATAATTGAAGACGTTCAATGGATTACAGGCGACGATTTGTCAAACCGGATACGTTATGCGTCCGATTATTTTGACCAGATGTATATTTGGGCAGAAGAGTTGATCAAAAAAGGCAAGGCTTACGTTTGCAATCAAACGCCTGACGAAATGCGCGATAACCGCGGTACGCCATCCGTCCCAATGAAACCCAGCGAAGGACGCAACTATACGCCGGAAAAAAATCTCGAATTATTCAGACGAATGCGCGCCGGCGAATTCAACGAAGGACAATATACCTTGCGTGCAAAAATCGATCCCGCCTCGCCAAATTTCAATTTACGCGATCCCGTAATGTACCGGATAATCAAATCGGAACATCACCGCACCGGAAATAAATGGCAAATTTACCCGATGTACGATTGGGCGCACGGACTCGAAGATTCTATCGAACACATAACACATTCAATCTGCACGCTAGAATTTGAACATCATCGCGCATTGTATGATTGGTTTCTTGATAATCTTGATAATATCTGGCGACCTTACCAATACGAATTTGCACGATTAAATTTGACGTACACAGTTATGAGCAAACGTAAACTTTTAGAATTAGTCAAAGGCGGCTTCGTCAACGGCTGGAACGATCCACGCATGCCGACAATATGCGGATTTAGACGACGCGGCTATACGCCCGAATCAATTAGATCATTTTGCCGCGAAATCGGAGTCGCAAAAATGAACAGTATTATCGACGTTGTTAAACTTGAAAACGCAATCCGAGAAGACCTTAACAAACGAGCGTTGAGACGAATGGGAGTTCTACGTCCAATTAAGTTAATAATAGAAAATTATCCAGAAAATCAAACCGAACAAATCGAAGCAATAAATAATCCCGAAAATGAAAACGACGGCACACGATTGATACCATTTTCTAAAACGTTATATATTGAACGAGACGACTTCATGGAAGAACCGCCAAAAAAATATTTTAGACTGTCAATAGGACGCGAAGTAAGATTACGATACGCCTATTACATAACATGCACCGGATTTGATAAAGACGAAAACGGAAATATCACACAAGTCTATTGCACCTACGACCCAACAACACGCGGCGGCACGTCAGACGACGGAAGAAAAGTACAAGGAACCATACATTGGGTCGAAGTAAATAACGCATTGAATGCCGAAATAAGATTGTACGACAGATTATTCACAAAAGAAAACCCAGACGACACACAAGATAAAAACGATTACAAAAACTACCTTAACCCAAAAGCCCTCGAAATAATCACAAACGCAAAATTAGAACCAAGCCTAAAAAATATAACCCCAGAACAACGATTCCAATTCGAAAGAATAGGTTACTTTTGCAAAGATAATATCGACTCAACACCAAATAAACCCGTCTTCAACCGAACAACATCACTACGAGATACATGGACAAAAATAGATAACAAAAATTAAAAAAACATCTCTAAAATTCATTTGTTCAGGTAAACGACGTTGTTACAAAAAAATCAAATTAAAAAACGCATTTTAAAGTGTGAATTGTATAATTACGAATAATTAAATATGATAAAAAAATAAATATATCGTTACAGTTTGAGTTATGGGTTGTTTAAACTGTTCTTACTTGAAGTTGCTTTTACTTTCGCTTGTTTAGTTTTTGGATGGCGGGCTTTTATGTTTTTATATTCGCTGAAATTTTTTTAGCAAATTTATGTATCGGAGTTTTTTATGGGACAATTGGGAAAATTTTTGTAACAAAAACCTATCCCAATAATTCAGAATTAAAAAACTACTCGCTACAAATTACTCGCTACTTCCTATCCACTAATTTCTAAAATTTATTGCTTAAATTTTTGCGATGGGTTATTTCTTTTTTTAATTTTATAAAATTATGTTAAATCGACTTATTAAGGTATTTGTTTTAAATTCGCCTGCGATGAATATATTTATGATGGCGGTGATAGTGTTTGGTTTTATTAGCGGTTCTTTGTTGTATCGCGAAACGTTTCCGAATATTGACATAAATGTGATTACAGTTACTGTTCCTTATCCTGGCGCTACGCCGGAAGAAGTAGAGAACGGTATATGTCAAAAGATAGAAGAAGCGGTTCAATCTATTAGCGGCATTCGCAAAATTACGTCGTCGGCGACTGAAGGCGCCGCTGCGGTAATGTTAGAGTTGCGCAGCGACGAGCGTAATGCTGACCGCATACTTGACAATGTTAAAAATGCTGTTGATCGGGTTCGTATCCAATTTCCAGATTTAACCGAGCCGCCCGTAGTCCAACTCGCCGAATTTCAAGAAACAATAATCTCAATAGGCGTAATTGGACCTCTTGATTATTCTGTTGATTCGGCTCTCATGCTTCGTAAGGTTGCGGAAGATTTGCGCAAGGAGTTATTACAATTGAAAGGAATATCTATGGTCAATCTTGTCGGCACGAAGGATTATCAAATTGATATAGAGATACCGGAGAGCGTATTGAGATCGTATCATTTAACGCTTGACCAAGCGGCGTCGATTATTCGTGCGGAGAATATTCAGACTCCTGGCGGCGTAATTCGCGCGCCGTCGCAAGAGATAAATGTTCGTACAGACAACCGGCGTTACGACGGTTATGGTATTGGCAAGTTGCCGTTTATAACTTCGCGCAAGGGCGCTGTTATTTTGCTTGAGGATGTTGCGAATATACGCGACGAGTTTGTTGACGGTCCGTCGTTGGCGACAGTTTATATTCCTTCGGAGTCGGGGATTCCTTCTGATTATCGTTCTATTGCCGGTCGTCCTGTTATTAATCTTGCGGTGTTGCGTAATACTAATGAGGACTTGTTGTCGATGATTGACGTGGTTCATAAGTTTATTGATTTGAAAAAGCAACCAGGCGGCATGCCTTATGGTTTTTCGTTGATTTATTGGGGCGACAGGTCGGTTGAAATTAGGGAGCGTTTGGAATTACTCGCAAAAAACGGCGTGCAAGGTCTGATAATAGTTTTTATTTTGTTGGCGTTATTTTTGGAGATTAGGCTTGCGTTTTGGGTTGCGTTGGGGATTCCGTTTTCGATTTGTGCGTCTTGTCTTTGGCTTTATGCTTCGGGTATGACGTTGAATATGATTTCGACGTTTGGCGTAATAATGGGACTTGGTATTGTGGTTGATGATTCTATTGTAGTTGGCGAGAATATTTATGCGCATCGGATGCGTGATAAGAATTATTTGACGGCTGCGATAGACGGATTTGTCGAGGTATTTCCGTCGGTGTTTGCGTCGGTGTTTACGACGGTGATAGCGTTTGTGCCGTTGTTATTTGTTGCGGGAATAATGGGCAAGATAGTATTTTTGATTCCGGTTGTGATGATAGCGATGCTAATTTCGTCTCTTTGCGAATGTATGATGGTTTTGCCGTGTCATTTGGCGCATCGTGATAATTTGTTTCTTAAGATGGTTGCGGGTTATTTGTATATTTTTTCATGGTTAATGATTCCGCTTCGTAAGGTTAGTAATATTGTCAATATTATATTGGAATTTGCCATCGACAAAATCTATTCAAAATCGGTTATTGTTGTGTTGCGTAATCGTGTTACGTTTATAGTTGGTTGTTGTTGCGTGTTGGCGGTTACGCTTGCGTTAATTTTTACGGGGCGGACGCCGTTTGTAATTTTTCCTAAAATGGACGGCAATGCAATTCAAGCGACTTTAATTTTCCCGAATGGCACGCCGGAAGAAGTTACGGACAAGTGGACGCGTCATATTGAGCAATCGTTTTGGAAAGTTGCGAAATCGTATGCGGATGCGGGAACGCCGGTAGCGGTCAAGTCTTTTCGTACTGTTGGCGCAACGCTTAATTCACGCGGCGTTAATATCGCAGGCGCAAGCGGCGGCGGCAACGGGCATCAGGGCGGGATTGAGGTTGAACTTTTGGAGGGTAGTAAGCGGCAAATTAGCAGTATGGAAATTGTGAATCGCTGGCGGGAAGAGGTCGGTGTTGTGCCGGGCGCGGATAAGTTGACTTTTGACTCGTCTTTGTTTGGACCGCAAGGCGGCGAGATTTCTTTTCGGCTTGTTATGAGTGCGGACAAGGCGGACAAGTTAGAACAAGCGGTAGAGGAAACGAAGGCGTATTTGGCGAGTATCAAGGGGACGCGTGATATTGCGGATGGCGATATGCCGGGCAAGTATGAGTTCCGGTTGAAGATAAAAGACAATGCACATGCGATGGGGTTGCATCCGGACGATTTGGCGAAAGTGATAAGGGCGGCGTATTACGGCGCGGAAGTGCAGAGGTTGCAACGCGGCAGGCATGAAGTTAAGGTAATGGTATGTTATCCAAGAGAAGCAAGAAAGTCGATTGCAGATTTTAATGAAATAAGAATTAGGACGGCGGCTGGGGAGTTTCCGATTACTGAACTAGCTGATGTTGCGGTAGCGAGAGGTTATACGTCGATTACGAGAATAAATCAGCAACGTTGTGTGGAGGTTTCGGCGGATGTTAATGATGCGGAAGCGAATGCACAAGAAATTGTCGGCGTATTAGAGCGTGATTATTTTCCAAAACTGTTAAAAAAATATCCAGGAATTTCGATAGTGTGGGATGGCAGGCAAGAAGATTTATCGCAAGCGAGGGAGAGTATGATTATCGGGTTTAGTATTGCGATGTGCGTAATGTTTATGGTGTTGACGATTCAATTCAGGTCGTATATTCAGCCGTTAATTATTATGGCGATAATTCCGTTTGGTTTAGTTGGCGCTGTGATTGCTCATACAATTTTTGGTTTTCCGTTTACGTTATTTAGTTTATTTGGTTTGGTGGCGTTGAGTGGAATTATTGTCAATGATTCTATTGTGATGATTGATTTTATAAACAGCAGGATACGTAACAATGAACCGGTATTGGAGACGCTGGTAACTGTTGGTCAAAAGCGCTTTCGTCCAATTTTCTTAACGTCGGTAACAACTATTGGCGGACTTTTACCGATAGTTATGGAAACGTCTTTTCAAGCAATAATGATTATACCGATGGCATTAAGTTTAGCCGGAGGCGTAACGTTTGCGTTAGTGTTAGTGTTATATTTCGTGCCGGTTTTGTATTCGTTTTATACTGATTTATTCCCGTTACAAAAATACAACGACGAAATATATCAAGAAAATTTAGGAAATAATTTTTAAATTCAGAATACGGAATTAAAATAATCTTTCTAATCTGATGTAATCTATGGATTGCTTTTAAGCGATTCACAAACCGATGGATCGCGGGCGTCTCGCTTGCAAATTGTCTGAACTATGATTTGTGTGATTATTGTGATTATTATAAAAATCACACAAATCATATACTGCTCGTACTTGAAATTCAGCGATTTAAAAGCGTCAAAGCCTGCCGTCCGAAAGCTAGGCAGGCGAAGGTAAACGCAAACTCAAGTACGAATAGTTTAAAAATCATAAAAATCAAAGTTCAGACAACATTGTCCCACTTGTCCCTAAAATAATCCTTCTACTCTGCGTAATCTGTGGATCGTTTTTAAAGCGATTCACAGACCGACGGATCGCGGGCGTCTCGCCTGCACTTTGCCGATAGGCAAACAAAAAGACTGTTGAGATATAACCTCGCTCATTGGCGGTTGAGTACAACCGCATGCAGGCGAGACGCCTGCGATCCTGAAATGCAGGCGAGGCGCCTGCGATCTGTCAATCTGTTCTATTTTAAAATTGCAATCAAAATCTTTAATTCCGAATAAAAAAAACTATGTTGTAATGTAGTTGTTTTGGATTACAATAATTGGTTTCTTTGTGCGGTGTTGATGTGAATTGGGCTAATTTTTTAATAAATTTGATCTGACCAAATACGATTCTATATCAATGCTAACTCGACTTCAACAAATTTACCCTCTAACAAATTTAATAGAAAAATGAAATCAGAAAATTTATACGATTCGGATTTAGAATTGCGTCAATATCAAAACGCAAAAGTTGATTTGCCGGTAGATCGGCAATTTGCGGTTGGCGGCAATTTGAGTGTGAACGGTTTAAAATCTTCAACGCTTGGAATTGCGGCGGGGCTTACAATTTTGAGCGGCGTTTCAGTTGCAAGTACGGCGGCTAACGACAAAATCAATCTTGCTCTTATTGGTTGCGGCGGTCGAGGACGCGGTGTGATTGCGGGGTTCAAATCTCGTAAAGATACGAATATTGCGTATTGTTGCGACGTGGATAAAAAACGCGGTGAAAGCGCCGCCGTTAAATTCAACGCAAAATATGCCGAAAATATGCAAACGGTTTTTGATGACAAATCCGTCGACGCCGTTATTTGTGCGACGCCTGATCACTGGCATTCGTTGTGTACGTTTAGGGCGATTCAGGCGGGCAAGGACGTTTATGTTGAAAAGCCGGTTTCGCATAACGCTTTTGAAGGACAAAAATGTATCGAAGCGGCACGTAAATATAATCGTATTGTTCAACATGGAACGCAAAACAGAAGCGCCCCTTACAATATCGCCGCAAAAAAATATATTGAAGACGGCAGACTTGGAAATATTCATCTATGCAGAGTTTACAACATGAAAAAATGGGGCGGCTTGCGAATCAAAAAAGGCGAAAAAACGCCGGAGAATTTTAATTATGATCTTTGGCTTGGTCCTGCTCCGAACCGTGAATATTCGTCGTCGATAGTTTATGGCGGCTGGCATCAACTGTGGGATTTTTCAGCCGGCGATATGGCTGACGATGGAGTTCATCAACTTGACTTGGCGAGATGGCTTATTGGCAAGGAGATACCGAAATCGGCTTATGCTACCGGCGGTATTTTTTCGCGAAAAGACGATTCGCAAACGCCGGATACGTTGGTTGCGACGTATGATTATGACGATTTGACGTTTGTTTTTGAGTTGGCGTTGTATCCTGAATATATGCAAAAAATAGGCGATAGGAACAGTGATATTTTCCCCGTGTGGCAAAATTGCGCAACAAGAATAGAAATTTTCGGAACAAAAGGTTTAATGGTTGTGGGCAGGCATGGCGGCGGTTGGCAAGTTTTTGACAGACCAAAAAATCGTGAACCGGTAGTCAAAGCCGAACAACACGGACGAGTCCCTGAACAAGAACATTGGGAAAATTTTATACAATGTATTCGTTCTCGTTCTGTGAAAGATTTGAATGCAGATATTGAGAAAGCGCATAGAAGTACAATGTTGGTTCATTATGCGACGATGTCGTTGCTAACAGGATCGGCAAAATTAGAAATAAATACAAACGACGGAACCATAAAAAATAACCCCGACGCAATGAAACTCTGGAAAAGAGAATACAGAAAACAATACGAAATCACAGAAAACGTATAAAACTTTTTCTTAAAATTCGGCATGTGTAATGCGGAATTAAAATAATCTTTTTAATCTGTGTAATCTGTGGACAAAAAAATGATCCGCAGATTACGCAGATTATTTTAAATTTGAAATCAAAATCTTTAATTCCGAATTAAAAAAAGCCCGCCTACCTACGAGGTAAACGGGCCAAAGGGTAATTAGAATGTTCGTCAAGTTGCAGAATTAGACTCTTTTATATTCTCTAAAATTTCATTTGCTCAAGGATCGCGGGCGTCTCGCCTGCATGCGGTTGTACTCAACCGCTAATGAGAGAGGTTTTGATCTCAAGCGCCTTTTTGTTTGCCTATCGGCAAAGTGCAGGCGGGACGCCCGCGATCCGTTGGTCTGTGATTCAATTTAAAAACGATCCGCAGATTACGCAGATTAAAAAAAATCTGAAAGCAAAATCTTTAATTCCGAATTCCGAATTCCGAATTAAAAAAAAAGCCCGCCTACCTACGAGGTAAACGGGCCAAAGGGTAATTAGAATGTTCGTCAAGTTGCAGAATTATTCGCTTTGATATTCTCTAAAATTTCATTTGCTCAAGGTAGGCGATGTTTCGCCGAAACATCGCAATACGTATGAAATGATTATTAAACTTTAATAATTCATAACGT
>JAISLW010000173.1 GCA_031277105.1 Planctomycetaceae bacterium
ACGCAACGGTGTAGTTGCGTATTAAAATTTCGATTTAACCAGATTGATAATTAGGAGACTAATCAATGGAAATGAATAGAAAAGAATTTTTGCAAACGCTCGGCATTACGGGCGCCGCAGTCGCAGTCAACGGTATTTGCGCTGTTGATCTTTTTGCGCAAGATACCAATAAAGACGCTAAACCCGATTTAGTCGTCGTGCGTAACGGCGAACCCGACGCAATGTTCCAAAAAGCAATCACGGCGCTAGGCGGCATCGGAAAATTTGTCAAAAAAGGACAAAAAGTCGTCGTTAAACCCAATATCGGTTGGGATAAACCGCCCGAAATTCCCGCTAACACTAACCCTAAACTCATCGGCGAACTCGTTAAACAAATCGTCGCCGCTGGCGCTAAAGACGTTGTCGTTTTCGATACGGCTTGCGATAATCCGCGCAATTGCTACAAACATAGCGGCATCGAAGAAGCAGTCGCCGCAGCCGGCGGCAGAATGGTTTTCACCGATAAAAAAGATAGAGCATACAGAAAATTTTATCGCGAAGTAAAATTGCCGCAAGGTAAAATATTAAAATCAGCCGAAATCCATGAAGAGATCCTCGATAGCGACGTGTGGTTTAATGTTCCCGTGTTGAAAGTTCACGGCGGAGCAAAATTAACTTGCGCAATGAAAAACCTAATGGGCATCGTTTGGAATCCGGGACAATTTCATAGAGACGGCTTGCAACAATGTATCGCCGATATTTGCACGTTGCCCAAAAAACCCGTACTAAATATCATCGACGCATACAGAATATTGAAAGCAAACGGTCCGCAAGGAAGAACAGTCGCCGACGGCGTATTGACAAAACTACAAATCCTCTCGACAGATATGGTCGCCGCAGATACCTACGCCCTCGAAATCTCAAAAAACGAAACACAATTAACATTGCAAGCCGTAGGACATATCAGCGCCGGAGAAGAATTAAAACTCGGCACAACAGAAATTAGAAATAAAGATAAAGTCAATATAATAAGAATCTCAATCTAAATCCCGACAATAATATTGATCTAATTTTAAACTGTTCGTACTCGAATTTGTTTTTACCGCCGCCTGCCTAACAATCGCTATTGGGCGACGGTAAACTCAAATTTAAGTACGAATAGTTCAAAATTCTTTAACCTCTTAATCTAAACCCTAACTCCTATTCATTGGTCAATTGGCATTCGTTATGAAAATTTTTAAATGGTTACGTATTTTTTTTGCGTCAATTTTATTTGCGTTATTGTTATTTTTATTTGTTGACATTTCGGCGTCCGAAACGTCGTTATTGTTGCATTATTTAGCCGAAATACAGTTCGTGCCGTTGTTATTGAGCGGCGGCATAATTGGCGTAACCGGCGTAGCGTTATGGATTTTGGCAACGCTAATTTTTGGTCGTTGTTACTGTTCTTTAATTTGTCCTTTCGGCATATTGCAAGATATAATTTCCCGCCTTGCCCGATTAGTACGCCGCAAAAAACACAAATATTCATATCACCCGCCAATGCGTAAAACTAGAATTTTGATTTTAGTTTTATTTTTTGTCGGGCTATTTTTGATGTTTCGTTTCGGCATTTCAACGTTTGTAATATTATTGGAACCGTATAGTAATTTCGGTCGCATTTCCGTTTCCATTTTGCAACCGGTTACAATTAGCGTCAATAATCTCATCGTCCGAATCTGCGACTTAACCGGTTTTAACGCCGGATTTCAATTGCGCGGAATAGAATTTTTTGGCGTTGCGTTTATTATTTCATTGGCGATGTTTTTGGTTGTGATATTTTTTTCGTTTTTTTATGGGCGGCGTTATTGCAATACGATTTGTCCGGTTGGAACGTTGTTAGGATTATTTTCACGAGCGGCGTTGTTTCACGTCAAAATAGATCAATCGAAATGCGTCAAATGCGGACTTTGCGAGCGGGTTTGCAAAAGCGAATGTATTGACAGCAAAAATTACGCGGTAGATTTATCGCGTTGCGTTACGTGTTTTAATTGTTTTAACTCATGCCGCAAAGGCGCTATTTTGTATTCGTCTGATTTGTTTGCAGGCGCTAAAATTAGTAACGTCGATGTAAATTCAGTTGCGAAGTTTGGGGCGGTTGCCGATATTAGCGAGCGTCGCCGTTTTTTGCGATTAACTTTTTTTTCGTTTATATTTTCATTGTTTGGCGGCGGCGCAATGAATCCAGACGACCCGTATAATAACAATGATTCTTATGGTAAAGATTCTTACGGCGGCGAAAATGTTGGCGATAATATTGTTGATACAAAATTAGTTGATCCAAAATTATCGTCCGGCGCAGGTGAAACAATTTCGGGAACGTCTGAATTAGTAGAATCGAATAACGTTGTCAATAAAGCGGATTCGGCATTGGATATTGCGGACAAAGCGTCGCGTGTTTCTTATGTTAATGATTCGATAGTGTTGCCGCCTGGCGCGCGGAGTCTGCAAAATTTCCGTAGCAAGTGTACGTCGTGTCATCTTTGCGTTAGCAAGTGTCCGTCGCGCGTATTGCAACCAGGCGGCAATGGCAAAGCTGGCGGCAGCGGCGACGGCGGCATTTTTGGACTGACGCAACCTTCGCTGCAATTTGACCATCATTATTGCAACAGAAATTGTACGGTATGCGGCGACGTTTGCCCGACAAATGCAATTGAACAAGTTACAACGGTGGAACGCGAATTATTGAAAATTGGAACGGTTGAATTTCTAATTGACAATTGTATTGTTTACACGCAAGGCACAAGTTGCGGCGCTTGCCAAGAACATTGCAGCAACGGCGCAATTAAAATGATTCCATACGGCGATCCGTCAAAAAATTTAACAATACCCGAAATTCATACGGAATTTTGTATTGGTTGCGGCGGCTGCGAATCAATTTGTCCGGTTCGACCTTACAGAGCAATTTACATAAAAGGCGAAACAAAACAAACCAACGCAAAATTATCATACGACCCAAACGAAAAACAAAAAACAGTCGAACTAGATTTCATTTAACGT
>JAISLW010000214.1 GCA_031277105.1 Planctomycetaceae bacterium
TTAATTGCAATCAAAATGTTATTGAATATTATAATTGACGTTGATATAAAATAATTTTTGAAAATTGTCTTCTCTGTGAACTCTGTGTTCTCGGCGCTTAAATAAAAAACCGGTTATTAAAAGTTGCCTAAATGAATAGTTATTCGTATTTTTTAAAAACTGAAATTTAAAGTGCGAAAAGTATAAACGCAAATTTAGGTGTGAACAGTTTTAAATACTTTTCAAAAAAAAATTAAAATTTTTCATGCACGCCCAAAAATTTTATCTTATCAGTCCTGGCGATACGTTTAAATCTAACGATTCAAAAAGTCCTCTCTTGTAACGTTCAATAGCAATTGCGCCCATGATTGCGTTGTCTGTGCATAAATTTGGCGGCGCTATAAATAGGTTGTAATTTTGTTTTTGCGTTACCTCTTGTATTTTTTTTCGGAATCTTCCATTCGCCGCAACGCCTCCTCCGACGCACAAAGTTCGCACTCCCGATTTCGTCATTGCTTGCAACGTTTTACCCACAAGCGCATCAACTGCCGCCTCTTGAAATGATGCGGCAATATTAGCAATTTCAGTATTCGGCAGTTTCGCCGCAACTTCCGCCGGATTGCCCGAACCGCCATTGCCCACCAAACAATAACGCACCGCCGTCTTCAATCCGCTAAAACTAAATCCAATACGATCCGATTCATTAAGCAAAGAACGCGGAAAATTATAAGCGCTAACATCGCCGCCAACCGCCGCACGCTCTATCGACGGACCGCCCGGATACGGCAAATTTAACATCGCCGCAACCTTGTCAAACGCCTCGCCTACCGCATCATCCATCGTGCCGCCAAGCAATTCAAAGTTTATCGCATCCGCACAATAATATATACTCGTATGACCGCCGCTAATTATTAAACCCAAACAAGGAAACGGATCAACGCCAGAAGAAATCTTACACGCATAAATATGCGCCTGAAGATGATTTATCGCTATCAACGGCTTGCCCAACGCTAACGCTAACGACTTCGCAGCCGAAAGCCCAACTAACAAAGAACCCGCAAGACCCGGCATATTCGCAACCGCAACCGCATCTATCGAAAAAATATTAACGCCCGATTCAAAAAATACTAAATCTATAACCGGCAATATACGCTCAAAATGAACACGAGAAGCAACCTCCGGCACAACGCCGCCATAACGCTCATGCAATTTGTCCTGCGAAGCAACCACACTGCCAAGCACAACAAACTCGTCCGTTACCAACGCCGCCGCCGTCTCATCACAAGTCGTCTCTATCGTCAATACAACCGCCATAAAAATTTGAATCTAACGTTAAAAGAAATATAACCGTTCACGGAAATTTGTTTAGCAAATTACGTTTTGGCAATTCTTGGAGGGACAAGTGGGACAATTTTTGTTACAAAAAACTACTCACTACTCCCTAAAACCTAGCGGTTACATTTTCGTGAACGGTTTCGTTAGGTCTATGGATTGTTTTTTTTTCTTGCGGATTTATTTTTTGTCAAGTCCCATGCTACGATCCATTTTGTTTCTGTTTTTTTCAAATTGAAATCTTTTTTTAGCGATGTTGCGAATTCAGGTAAATGGGCGCATCCGTAGAATATTGCGATTTTTTTTGAGCCTTTTTTTATTTCTTTTTTTAGAACTTTTAGCGCTTCCGCATTTCGGTCTGTTATTATTGCCGTTGCGTCTTTGGGAAATAATTTTGACGTATCCGCTAATTTACTTGTTAGTAATCTTGCGAAATTTCGTTTAAACGAAAGCGCCGGATTCGACGCTAACATTGACCCTAACAACCTCCCTTCCAACTCTAACTCATTCGTTCCGCCTTCGCTCATCGATAACATCATCATCGCTAATTCATTAAACCAATCGCCTCTCGCCGCCATCCTTTTCAAAAACTCATCCATTGTCAAATCAGCATGAATCATATTTTCCGCCTTGTAATCAATATGATCGACTTGATGCGTCAACTCTAAAATTTCACCGAAACCGCCTTGAAATTCCTTGTACGTATTTTTTCGTTTCTTATCAAAAATACTCTTGTCCAATTTGTTATTCTTGTCCTTGTTTTCATTCGCGACCACTAACTCAAATAATACCGCTTCATATTTCTTAAATTCGTCGTTTAGTTCGTCGTAATACTTTTTGTCCGCGATATGAACCGCTCCAATTAACATAACTTCCACGCCGGATTTCTTGTTCTCAAATTTCACAATCGGCGTGTCAAGAGACGTAGGATGCAACTTGCCCTCCTGCTTCGATACCCGAATATAATCGGATAAATTTTCCGCCGTCGCAACGCCGATAAAAATTATCATCACAAAAAATAATCCAACTACGCAAAATATATTTTTCGTTACAAAAAATATCGTCTCCGCTCGTTTCATTTTTTAATCTCCTTTAATTTAATTTTTTTTACTTAATTACCGTTTTTTTTATAGGGACAAGTGGGACATGAGGGACAAGTGGGACATTAGCGACAATTTTTTTAAAAAAACTATTCCCTATCCTCTATTACTTATTACCTAAAACTCTGTTCGTTAATTTACTGAGCGGTTGATAATTTTTTAATTACGCCGCAGATAATTTTTGTCAATTTTGGTTCGGCTTCGTTTGCTACCGCTATAATCTCTTCAACAATAGCAGGTTTAATTGCATCCGGTAAACACATATCAGTAATAATCGACAACCCCAAAACTTTCATACCTGCATGAATTGCGACGATAACTTCAGGCACGGTTGACATGCCGACAACGTCTGCGCCTATTCCGCGTAAAAAACGATATTCCGCACGCGTCTCAAGATTCGGTCCTAAAACTGCAACATAAACTCCCTTGTGAACTACAAAATTTTCCTTTCGACCGATTTCCAACGCCCACTCAATCATCGTTTTGTCGTAAGGTTCGCACATATCTGGAAATCTGGGACCGAGTTTTTCGTCGTTTATTCCTACTAGCGGATTAAGTCCGAGTAAATTTATGTGATCTTCAATTACGACGATGTCGCCTTTTTGATGTTGTGGATTCATGCCGCCGCAAGCATTCGACACAAAAAGCGTATCGGCGCCAAGTTCGCGAATAACGCGTATTGGAAACGTGATCTGCGACGGCGTATAACCTTCATAAGCATGAAAACGTCCTTCCATTGCGATTATGTCAACGTTATTAATAGAGCCGATGATAAGATTACCCGCATGCGATTCTACTGTTGAACGCGGAAAATGTGGGATGTCAGAATAAGGCAATGTAACTGTTGCATTGATTTGTTTTGCCAAATTGCCGATACCTGTTCCGAGAACGATACCCGCTTTGGCGACGCCTTTCCATTTTTCACGAATAAATCCGGCGGCTTCTTTAACTTGATTGTATAAATTTTGCATGTTTGAATTAGATTGGGTTAAATTTTTTGTAATAAACGGTTGATAATTTTTGTTACAAAAAATAACAAAATTTTCTATCGTTCATGATTTCAGTTTTAATTTGTCCAGTTATTTGATAAACGGATGCGCTTATAATTTCAGTCCGTAATTTCAATTCGTAATTTCAATCCGCTCAATCAGACAAGGGGCAAAGATTATAAATTACGTCTTTACATTGTCAATCGTATCCCAAAAACGACCCTTCCAATAAATTTTTAGCGTTATTTTTATATTTTGCGGGAATTTCTAAAAACTTATTTTTTTGTAAAAAAGTAGGCGGTATTTAGTCAAAACGCCGCAGTAGAGTTTATGACGCTAATAAATTTTATTACTTCACAACGTTTAAAAAATCTTTTTTATACGTTATGAATTATTAAAATTTAATATTGGGCGTCTCTAAAAATTCATTTGTCCAGGTAGGCGGCGTTTCGCAACTGCGTTTAATTTTGGGCCGCAATAGAGTTTACGACGCTAATAAATTTTGTTACTTCACGATGTTTAAAATATATCTATTTTTATACGTTATGAATTATTAAAATTTAATAATCGTTTTATACGTATTGCGACCCAAAAAATAAACACAGTGGCGAAACATCGCCTACCTTTTTGTAAAAAAATGAATTTTTAGAGATGCCCAAATGATTGATCGGTTCTCCCACTAATGAATTTTTAGAGATACCCCTAATTATTTTCGTATTCAGATTTGACGGCGTATTTTTTCCATGGTAAAGAGTCCCATGCCGACTCGAAAGGGGCTTGTTTTTTTGGATTTAATTGTTGCCAATAACGCATAAAAACCGGCGACAACTTAACTAACTCACTAAGTTGCGAAAAAACGCCGCCCACGCCGGTTTGAAGCATCGCAAAACGAATATACTCCACATCAGAAAACGACAATAACAACAAACCCCTAACACAAATAAAAACACGAGACCTAATACCACGAAATACTTCAGAACACAACACGCTTAAACCGCCAGAAATATCGCCAACACCCCAGTCAACAAGAATTAACGCCCCAAAATTATCACACGCCCGACCACACGCCACCCCCAAATCACTAAAACGCACCAACTTAACCGCCCGCAAATCATCAATGACACGAACCCAACGCACCAAATAAAGATCACGCGAAACTACATAAAAACACATCGTAAATTTAAAAAATTAAAGAATAAAAAATAGGCGGATAAGGAATAGTTGATAATGAAATAGGATTACATTTTTCACAAATAAAAAATTTTTTTTGTTGTTCTTGTTAGCTTTGAAAAATTCGTAACCGTTCACGGAAATTTGTTTATTAAATTACGTTTTGACAATTTTTAAGGGATAAGTGAAACATGAGAGACAAGTGAGACAATTTTTTTATAACAAAAAATTGTTATCTAACTTTCCAAAAAAACTACTCCCTATCGCCTACTCCATAACCCCTAAAATCTATCGCCGACACTTCCGTGAACAGTTCCAACAATTCTTTTTAACCGTTTTAATGTTCGTTTTTTACCCAATATCGACATCGTTTCAAACATGCCAATACCTACGCCCTTACCCGTAACCACAACACGTAACGCATGAATAATATCACTAACCTTAATCGACTTACCATCAACAAATTTTTGCATAAGATTTTCAAGCGATTGAACGTCAAATTGCTCCTGCTGCGACAACAAATCATAAAACTCACTCAATAAATTTATCGCCTCCGGCTGACTTGTAACTCGCTTCTCATAAATTACCTTGTCATACTCAAGCAAATCATCATCTACAAAAAAATCTGAAAAATTCAAAATATCCCCCGAAACCTTTATCCTGTCCCCCGCCGCCTCAATCACTTCGCCAATAATATCGCCATACTCGCACGGGAAAATTTTCGCCGCCTCAAGAAAAGGAATACATAACCTCGCCTTTTCCGCCGTCGTCCGCATAAGAAAATGCTTCTCCTCAAACACCAACAACTTCGCCGGATCAAAAGACGCCGCCCCTTTGGTCACGCCCTCCAACGAAAAATTCTTGACTAAATCATCCATCAAAAAAAACTCAGTCCTGTCATCCAAAGCCCAACCAACCAACACAATATAATTTATAATCGCCTCCGGTAAATATCCAACCTTCTCATAAAAATCCACTATCACCGGATTAAAATTCTCATCATCAGTATTAAGACCAATACGACTCGCAATAGATTTGCCATGCTCTACTAACTTGGCAAAATCCTTATTCTTCAGATACTTGTCCAACTTCCGCTTACTCAATTTCGTCTTGCTGCCAGGCTCGGCTACAAAAGGTAAATGAGCATACGCCGGCAAATTATATCCCAAAGATTGAATAATAAAAATCTGACGCGGAGTATTCGATAAATGCTCCTCCGCACGAATAACATGAGAAATCTTATAATCCTCGTCGTCAACAACATTCGCAAGATGATAAATAAACGATCCATCCGCTCGCTGAATAACATGATCCTGCTCGTCCGCCCAATTAAAAATAACCTTGCCGCGAATTAAATCATCTATCAACAACTCGCCCTCTCTCGGCATCTTCAACCTAATCACACAACGCCGCCCCTCGCCCTCAAATCGACTTATATCCGCATCCGTCTCCGCCATCCAACGCCTACTATAAGTAAACGTCCGCTTCTCCTTGACCGCCGCTTCACGCTCCGCTTGAATCTCTTCCGCCCGCGCATAATCACGATACGCACACTTACGCCGCAATAACTCATTCACCGCCGTCTGATATTTGTCAGAACGTTGCGACTGATAATACGGCGCATAAACGCCGCCAACCTCCGGTCCCTCGTCCCAATCAATACCAAGCCAACGTAAACCCCGCAATATCGGCTCTATCGCCGACTCAACATTACGCTGATGATCAGTATCGTCAATTCTAAGAATAAATTGCCCGCCATGACTACGCGCAAAAAGCCAACAAAAAAGCGCCGTCCGAACACCGCCAATATGCAAATAACCAGTCGGACTAGGCGCAAATCGAGTACGAATCGTCATAAAACCTAAAATTGTAAATTAGTAATCTTGAATTATACTTCCAAAAAAATAAAAATTATTCTCGAAACCACACGCAAAAATTGCAATCAATCAGTTTAATGCCGTCGCAAATTCGCCTATCGATACGCAAGACGACGCAAAATCCAAAAGCTCGTCAAGCTTATCCAATGATTGAACTCCCTTAATCTTAGTCTCCAACCTAA